>JADHTD010000039.1 GCA_016776525.1 Rhodospirillales bacterium | reverse complement strand
GGACACCCTGACCGCCGTTATGATGCTGGTGGTGACCGTCGTGTCGGCCATGGTCCATGTCTATTCCATCGGCTACATGCACCATGATCCGGGAATCCCGCGGTTCATGGCCTACCTCAGCCTGTTTACCTTCTTCATGCTGATGCTGATCACCGCCGACAACCTGGTGCAGATGTTCTTCGGCTGGGAAGGGGTCGGTCTGGCGTCTTACCTGCTGATCGGTTACTGGTACAACAAGCCGGAAGCCAATGCCGCCGCCATCAAGGCTTTCCTGGTCAACCGCATCGGCGACTTCGGCTTTGCGCTCGGCATCTTTACCGTCTTCGTACTGTTCCAGACCGTCCACCTGGACACCATCTTTGCCGAGGCTTCGGGTAAGGCCGAAGCCACCATCCACCTGTTCGGCACCGACTTCCACGCCCTGACCATCGCCTGCCTGCTGCTGTTCGTCGGCGCCATGGGCAAATCGGCGCAGTTGGGGTTGCATACCTGGCTGCCGGACGCCATGGAAGGCCCGACGCCGGTTTCCGCCCTGATCCATGCGGCGACCATGGTGACGGCCGGTATCTTTATGGTCGCAAGGCTGTCGCCGATCTTTGAATATTCCGATGTGGCGCTCACTGTGGTGACCGTCGTCGGCGCCTCGACGGCTATTTTCGCAGCCACCATCGGCTGTGTGCAGAACGACATCAAGCGGGTCATCGCCTATTCGACCTGTTCGCAGTTGGGGTACATGTTCTTCGCCTGCGGCGTTTCGGCTTATTCTGCGGGTATCTTCCACCTGATGACCCACGGTTTCTTCAAGGCCCTGCTGTTCTTGGGCGCCGGTTCTGTCATCCACGCCATGTCCGACGAACAGGACATGCGCAAGATGGGCGGCATCTGGAAGGTGATCCCGGTTACCTATGTGCTTATGTGGATCGGCAGTCTGGCGCTGGCCGGTATTCCGCCCTTCGCCGGTTTCTATTCTAAGGACATCGTGCTGGAAGCGGCCTATGCGGCACACACCGGTGTCGGCCAATATGCCTTCTGGATGGGCATCACGGCGGCCTTCCTGACGGCGTTTTATTCCTGGCGGCTGTTGCTGATGACCTTCCACGGACCGTCGAGGGCCGATGAAAGGACCCTGGCCCATGTCCACGAAAGCCCGAAGGTGATGATCATCCCGCTGCTGGTGCTGGCCGCCGGGGCGACCGCTGCCGGTTATATCGGTTACGAATTCTTCGTCGGCCACAACGCGGGCGAATTCTGGGGCAGTGCGCTGCTTATCCTGCCGACCCACCCGGCCCTGGAGAACGCCCATCATGTCCCGGCCTGGGTAAAATATGCACCGTTGGTGGTCGGTTTGGCCGGTATCGGCCTGGCCTATATTCTCTATCTGTTGAAGCCGAACCTGCCGGCCCTGATCGCCGGACGTTTCCGGGGCATTTACCTGTTCCTGCTCAATAAGTGGTACTTCGACGAGCTCTACGATTACCTCTTTGTTCGCCCGGCCTTTTACCTGGGTCGCAGTTTCTGGAAGACCGGTGACGGCGCCCTGATTGACGGCGTTGGCCCGGACGGTATTGCTGCGGCGACGCTTAATTTGGCGAGGCGGGCGGCGCGCTTGCAGAGCGGTTATCTCTATCACTATGCCTTTGCCATGCTGAGCGGCGTCGTGATCCTGATAACCTGGTATTTGTTTACACACGGATGAGGCGGTGATGAGTCATTTTCCAATCCTATCGCTGCTGACATTCCTGCCACTGGTCGGAGCGGTCTTTATCCTCTCGATCCGCGGCACCGAAGAGGTGGTGGCCCGCAACGCCCGCCACGTGGCCCTGTGGGCTTCGGTCATCACTTTCCTGTTGTCGCTTTATCTGTGGTTCGCCTTCGATCCGACGACGGCGGCTTTCCAGTTCGTGGAAAAAGCCGAATGGATGCCGGAATTCGGCATCAATTACCACATGGGCGTGGACGGCATTTCCATACTGTTCGTGCTGCTGACGACGTTGCTGACGCCGGTCTGCGTACTGTCCAGCTGGGAGTCGGTGACGACCCGCGTCAAGGAATACATGGTCTCCTTCCTGATCATGGAAACCATGATGATCGGCATGTTCTCGGCCCTCGACCTGGTCGTCTTCTACATCTTCTTCGAAGCCGTGCTGATCCCCATGTTCCTGATCATCGGCGTCTGGGGCGGACCGCGCCGGGTTTATGCGGCGTTTAAGTTCTTCCTGTTTACGCTGGCCGGTTCGGTGCTGATGCTGCTGGCCATTCTGGCCATGTATTTCGATGCCGGAACCACCGACATGCCGGCGCTGATGGCGCACAGTTTCCCGAAAGGCATGCAAAATTGGCTGTGGCTGGCCTTCTTCGCTTCTTTCGCCGTCAAGGTGCCGATGTGGCCGGTGCATACCTGGCTGCCCGATGCCCATGTGGAAGCGCCGACCGCCGGATCCGTGATCCTGGCCGGGGTGCTCTTAAAATTCGGCGGCTACGGGTTCCTGCGCTTCTCGCTGCCGATGTTCCCGCTGGCCACCGTCGAATTCACGCCGCTGATCTATACGCTGAGCATTATCGCCGTCATCTACACCTCCCTGGTGGCTCTGGCCCAGGAGGATATGAAAAAACTGATTGCCTATTCATCGGTGGCGCACATGGGGTTCGTCACCATCGGTACTTTCACCCTGACCATCCAGGGCATTGAAGGGGCCATCTACCAGATGCTGTCTCACGGCATCGTCTCGGCCGCCCTGTTCCTTATTGTCGGCGTTGTCTACGACCGCATCCATTCGCGCGATATTGCCAGTTACGGCGGTCTGGTGCATCGCATGCCGGCTTATGGGCTGATCTTCATGCTGATGATGCTGGCGTCCGTGGGCCTGCCCGGCACCGGCGGTTTCATCGGTGAATTCCTGGTCCTGGTCGGCGTTTTCCAGGTCAACAGCTGGGTAGCGGCCTTCGCCGCCCTCGGCGTCATCCTGGGCGCCGCCTATATGCTGTATCTCTACCGCCGAGTGATCTTCGGCCAACTGACCAAGGAATCCCTAAAAAACATTCTCGACCTCAGCCCGCGCGAAATTCTGGTCTTCGCGCCGCTGGTCATCCTGGTTCTGTGGATGGGTGTTTATCCGTCCTCCTTCCTGGATTTCATGCATGCTTCCGTCAATAACCTGATCTCGCAGGTCGAGGTCGCCCGCGCGGCTGCCGAAAGCGCCGTCTTGGCCGGGCACTGAGGAGACAACCGGACGATGTCGATGGCCCAGATACCGAATTTGATTCCGGCCCTGCCGGAACTCTTCATGGCGATGGTCGCCATGGCCCTGCTGATGCTTGGCGTCTTCCAGAAGGCCGGTGTCGAAGGGGGCGAGGCCAAGACCTCGAAGATGATTTCCTACCTCAGCGTCGTTACCCTGCTGCTGGCCCTGTTGCTGACGGCGACCGTTTCCAGCGTGCCGGGCACCACCTTCGGCGGCATGTTCGTGGTCGATCCGTTTTCCGTATACTTCAAGGTGATGGTGCTGTTCGCTTCCGCCATTTCCATCATCATGGCGCAGCAATACCTGCAAACGCAGGGCATCGCCCGCTTCGAATTCGCCATCCTCATCCTTTTTGCCACCATCGGCATGCTGATGATGATTTCGGCCAACAACCTGATTTCGCTGTACCTGGGCCTCGAGATGCAGAGCCTGTCGCTCTATGTCATCGCCACTTTCCAGCGTGACGATACCCGCTCGACGGAAGCCGGCCTCAAGTATTTCGTCTTAGGCGCGGTGGCTTCCGGCATGCTGCTTTATGGTTCCAGCCTGATCTATGGTTTCACCGGCACCACCGATTTCCAGGCCCTGGCCAGCCTTTTCCATGACAGCCAAGGGCATGCGCCGTCGGTCGGCCTGATTGTCGGTATCGTCTTTATCATGGCCGGTCTCGCCTTCAAGGTTTCGGCGGTTCCTTTCCACATGTGGACGCCGGACGTCTATGAAGGGGCGCCGACGCCGGTTGCCGCCTTTTTCTCGGTGGCTCCCAAAATTGCCGCCCTGGCGCTGTTCCTGCGGGTCATGATCGGCCCCTTCGGCGATCTTGCGGCCCAGTGGCAGCAAATCGTTATTTTCATATCCGTGGCGTCGATGATTCTGGGGGCCTTTGCCGCCATCAACCAGACCAACATCAAAAGAATGATGGCCTACAGCTCCATCGGCCATGTCGGTTATGCCCTGATCGGGCTGGCTGTCGGCAACGAAGCGGGCGTGCGCGGCGTGATGATCTATTTGGCCATCTACCTGTTCATGAACCTGGGCGCTTTTGCCTGCATCCTGACCATGCGCCGGGGCGACCGCATGGTCGAGGACATCAGCGACCTTGCCGGGCTTTCCAAGACCAATCCGATGCTGGCCCTGGCCCTCACCATCTTCATGTTCTCGATGGCCGGTATCCCGCCGCTGGCCGGTTTCTTCGGCAAGCTGTACATCTTCCTGGCCGCCATTGAGGTCGAACTCTATGCCTTGGCCATCATCGGCGTCCTGTCCAGCGTCGTGGCGTCTTATTACTACGTGCGGATCATCAAGGTGATGTATTTCGACGACGTGACGGAACCCCTGAACAAAGCCGTCGGCAAGGAACTGGGATCGGTGCTGGCTGTGACCGCCATCGTCATCGTATTTTTCATCGTCTATCCCGGGCCGGTGCTGAACGGGGCCGCTGCTGCTGCCGCCGCTCTTTTTGCTGGATGACCGCCAAACCAATTCTTCCGGAACACTTCCAGTTGCTGTCTTTTGACGAAATCGACAGCACCAACGAAGAAGCCAAACGTCAGGCCGCTGTTGGGGCGCCCGACGGCACCGTTGTCTGGGCCAAACGGCAATCGGCGGGCAAGGGGCGCCGGTCGCGGGCTTGGGTGTCGGAAGAGGGGAACCTCTATTGTTCGTTGCTGGTCCGCCCGGACGTACTGCCGCCGGAAGCCATGCAGATGAGCTTTGTCGCCGCCAATGCGGTGGCGGAAACGGTGGCAGCAAGCCTGCCCAGGGGAACCTTCGTGACCTGCAAGTGGCCCAACGATGTGCTGGTGGAAGGAAAAAAGACGGCTGGAATTCTGTTGGAATCCGGCGGTTTGACAGGTAAAAAACTGGATTGGCTGGTGGTCGGCACCGGCATCAACCTGAACAGCTTTCCCGAAGACGCCGCCTTTCCGGCGACCAGTCTGCACCGGGAAGGGGCAGCAAAAGATGTGACTGTCGAAGGGTTGCTGGTATCCTATTACCGCCGCTTTTTAGCCAGCTTGGTCACTTGGCGGAACATTGGCTTCGCGGCAACCCGGCGGGCTTGGTTGGAACGGGCTTATGGATTGGGAAAACCGTTGACCGTACGGCTCGATAAGGAAAACCTGGAAGGCGTGTTTGAAACGCTCGATGAGGACGGCGCCCTGATCCTGCGCCAGGGTGAAGTCTTCCGCCGGATAACGACGGGCGATGTCTTCCCGCATGAGGGATAACCGAAGAGATAGAAAAGAGACGACACTGGCATGCTGTTAGCAATCGATTCCGGAAACACCAATATCGTCTTCGCCGTTTTTGACGAGGATGGCACAGTGCGGGGTGAATGGCGGTCCTCGGCCGACAATGAACGCACGGCCGATGAATTCGGCGTTTGGCTGTCACAGTTGATGCAGTTCGACGGTATCGAACGCAGCAGCATTAATGCCGCCATCGTCGCCACCGTGGTGCCGGCCAACCTGTTCAGCCTGAAAACCCTGTGCCGCAAGTATTTCGATTGCGATCCGCTGATCGTCGGCGATGAAGGGGTGGAGTTGGGCATCGAGGTGCTGGTCGACCAGCCCGGCGAAGTCGGCGCCGACCGGCTGGTCAATGCCGTTGCCGCCGGGGAAACCTACGGCGGGCCGCTGATCATCGTCGATTTCGGCACGGCCACCACCTTTGACATTATTGACGGGAGCGGCGATTACGCCGGCGGCATCATCGCACCGGGGATCAACCTGTCGCTGGAAGCCCTGCATATGGCGGCGGCCAAACTGCCGCGGGTGGCTATTGAAAAGCCGGAGAGAGTAATTGGCAAGGGCACCGTCAAGGCCATGCAGTCGGGGATCTTCTGGGGTTATATCAGCATGATCGAAGGCATGGTCCGGCGTGTCTCCGACGAACTGGGCGAAGAACTGGAAGTCATCGCCACCGGTGGCCTGGCGCCGCTCTTTTCCCAATGGACCGACTGCATCAAGGGCACCGATCATGACCTGACGCTGCGCGGCCTGCTGGCCATCCATCGGCTGAACAAAAAATCCGCATGAGCAATACCGGCAACGAATTGCTGTTCCTGCCCCTGGGCGGTGCGGGTGAGATCGGCATGAACCTGAACCTCTATGGGTTCGGACCGCCCGATGCGGAACGCTGGATGATGGTCGATCTGGGCATCACCTTCAACAACGGCCAGGTGCCGGGGGTCGATGTCATCATGCCCGACCCCCAGTTCATCGTCGACAGGCTGGACAGCCTAGACGGTCTGGTCCTGACCCATGCCCATGAAGACCACCTGGGCGCCGTCCCGTACCTGTGGGAGCGATTGCGCTGCCCGATTTATGCGACGCCGTTCACCGCCTCGATCCTCAGGCGCAAGTTGGCGGAAACGGATTTTAAGGACGAAGCCGAAATCACCATTGTTGACCTGGGCAGCCGTTTTTCCGTCGGTCCTTTCGACCTGGAACTGATCACCCTGACCCATTCGATCCCGGAACCCAACGCCATTGCCATCCGCACCCCCTTGGGCACGGTCCTGCATACGGGGGACTGGAAGTTCGATCCCGGCCCGGTGGTCGGCGCTCCATCGGACAAGGATGCCCTCAGGCGGGTCGGCGAGGAAGGCGTGCAGGCTATTGTCTGCGATTCGACCAATGTTTTCGTGGAAGGGGTCGCCGGTTCGGAAAGCGACCTGCTGCAGACCCTGAGGGAGGTTATCGGCAAATGCGAGAACCGGGTGGCGGTAACCAGCTTCGCCAGCAACGTGGCGCGGTTGGAGACCATCGCCGCTGCCGCCCTGGCCAATGGCCGCGATGTGGTGCTGGCCGGGCGCTCGCTCAGGCGCTTTGACGAGGCGGCCCGGGAAAACGGCCTGCTGGCCGACACCCCGGCTTTCCTCGACGAGGATATGGCGGGATACCTGCCGAAGGACAAGGTGCTGATCGTCTGCACCGGCAGCCAGGGGGAATCCCGCGCCGCCCTGTCCCGCATTGCCGCCGGGGACCATTCGAACGTAACTCTGGAAGAAGGGGATACGGTGATTTTCTCGTCCCGCGAAATCCCCGGCAATGAGGCCAATATCGGGCGGTTGCATAATGACCTGTCGCGCTTGGGCATTGAGGTCATCACCTGGCGCAATCATCTGGTGCATGTTTCCGGCCATCCGGCCCGGGACGAACTGATCGAGATGTACCAGCTCATCCAGCCGCGCATCGCCGTTCCCGTGCATGGCGAACGCCGCCACCTGGAAGAACATGCCAGATTGGCAAAATCGTGCCAGGTGGCCGAGACGGTGGTCAATGAGAACGGCGGTGTCATCCGTCTGGCGCCACAGGGGGGCGAAATCATCGGGCAGGTGCCGTCCGGGCGCCTGACCTGGGAAGGCGGCCGGACCGTGCCCATGAACGGCGATCTGGTGCGCAGCCGCAGCCGGGCCCTTTATAACGGCTCGGTCGTGGTTACCGTCGTTGTCGACGCCCACGGTCTGCTGGCCGCCGCCCCGCAGATCGCCACCACCGGTCTGTTGGAGGCGGACGAAGAGACCGTGCTGACGGGGGTCGAGGATGTCATCAAAGCCACCGTCGATATGGTCAAGAAATCGAAACGCCAGGACGACGAATTGCTGAAGGAAGAACTGAGGATTGCGGTCCGGCGTTTTTTCCGCGACAGTTTCTACAAGCGTCCGTCGACCAGCATCCATCTGGTGCGGACTGAGTAATGGGAGAATAAAAATGATCGGCAGACTCAACCATGTCGCCATCGCCGTGCCGGACCTGGAAGCGGCCTGCAAGACCTACCGGGAAACCCTGGGGGCCACAGTCTCGGAACCCATGGACCAACCGGACCACGGCGTCACCGTGGTTTTTATCGAACTGCCCAACACCAAGATCGAGCTGCTGCATCCGTTGGGGGAGGGGTCGCCGATCGCCGGTTTCCTGGACAAAAATCCGTCCGGCGGCATGCACCACGTCTGTTACGAAGTGGATGACATTATTGCCGCCCGCGACCGGCTTAAGGAGCAGGGCGCACGCGTGCTCGGCGACGGCGAGCCGAAGACCGGCGCCCACGGCAAGCCGGTGCTGTTCCTGCATCCCAAGGACTTCTGCGGCACCCTCGTTGAGTTGGAACAGGCGTAACAGGGCATCATCATGGACCAATGGTTTACCGGTTTATCCGTTTTTCTGATCCTGTGGTGGCTGGTTCTTTTTATGGTGCTGCCCTGGGGTATCCATGCCGTCGACCAGGAGGACGTCGACAAGGGGCATGCGCCGTCGGCCCCGAAAAAGCCCCGTATTCTGATCAAGATGGGGGTGACGACGGCAATCGCCGCCGTCATCTGGGTGATCTGTTATTTCATCGCCCAGTCGGGCTGGATTGATTTCAGGAATTTTTAGGGGCCACAGTAACGATGTCCTGGTATTGCGATTACGCCGAGGAAAAGGCCCATCACAAGACCTATCACGATGCCGAATACGGTTTTCCGCAAACCGACGAACGGGCGCTGTTCGAACTGCAATGCCTGGAACTGAATCAAGCCGGTTTGTCCTGGGATATCATCCTCAAGAAACGCCCGACCCTGAAGGCGGCCTATGATAATTTCGAGGTCGATAAGGTGGCCGCTTACGGCGATCGGGATACGGCGCGGCTGCTGAGTGATCCGGGCATCATCCGCAACCGCCTGAAGGTTGCCGCCGCCATCGAAAACGCCAAGCGAATCCAGGCTTTGCGTGACAGCCATGGCGGATTCGCCGCCTGGATCGCCGCCCACCATCCGTTGACCCGTAGCCAATGGACCAAATTGTTCCGCCAGCAGTCCAAATTCATGGGCGGCGAGATCGTCAACGAATTGCTCATGTGCATTGGCTATCTGCCCGGCGCACACCGGGAAAACTGCCCCATTTTCGCCAAAACCACCAAGCTGTCGCCGCCCTGGATGGAGGCCGCTAAGGATTTCTATACTGAAGACGCCTAGTCAGTGGCGCCGCCGGTCATGGACGGCATGGACATTACCCCGGGCTTTGCCTAAGTTCCCCTTGCTCTTGTAACAAAAGGAATTCGAGCCAAGATATGCGCTTATCCAGCTTTTTCATGCCGACCATGAAGGAGACCCCGGCCGAGGCCCAGATTGTCTCTCACCGCTTCATGCTGCGGGCCGGAATGGTCCGCCAATCCAGCGCCGGTATCTACTCCTGGCTGCCTTTGGGGTTCCGGGTTCTCAAGAAGATCGAACAGATCGTCCGCGAAGAGCAGGATGCCGCCGGTTGCCAGGAACTGCTGATGCCGACCATCCAACCGGCGGAAATCTGGCGGGAAAGCGGCCGCTACGACGATTACGGCCAGGAAATGCTGCGCATCAGCGACCGTCACGACCGGGACATGCTGTACGGTCCGACCAACGAGGAGCAGATCACCCAGATCTTCCGCGACAACGCCAAGAGCTACCGGGACCTGCCGAAGCTGCTCTATCACATCCAGTGGAAGTTCCGCGATGAAATCAGGCCCCGTTTCGGGGTTATGCGCGGCCGCGAATTCCTCATGAAGGACAGCTATTCCTTCGACCTCGATTACGCAGCGGCCCGTCGGTCTTATAACAAGATGTTCGTTGCCTATTTGCGGACCTTTTCCCGCATGGGCCTCAAGGCCATTCCCATGCAGGCCGACACCGGTCCCATTGGCGGCGACCTCAGCCACGAATTCATCATCCTGGCCGAAACCGGCGAGAGCGAGATCGCCTGTGATAAAGCCTTCCTGGACATGGACTGGCTGGGTGAAGAGACCGACTACGAAAGCGACCTGCAGCCGACCGTCGACAGCTTTACGGCCAAATATGCGGCTACTGACGAAAAACGCGATGCCGATCAGGAAAAGGCCCTCGGCGACCGCCTTGCCGTGGCCCGCGGTATCGAGGTGGGGCATATCTTCTATTTCGGAACCAAGTACTCGAAAGCCATGAATGCCGTCGTCACCGGCCCGGAGGGTGAGGAAATCCCCCTCGAGATGGGCTCTTACGGGATCGGCGTCTCACGGCTGGTCGCCGGTATCATCGAAGCCTCGCACGACGAAAACGGCATCATCTGGCCGGAAAGCGTGGCCCCCTTCAAGGTCGGCCTGATCAACCTGAAATCCGGGGATGAGGCTTGCGACAAGGCCTGTGACGGATTGTACGGCGATCTCCTGAAGGCCGGTGTTGAGGTGCTCTACGACGACCGCAGCGGGCGGGCCGGGGTCAAGTTCGCCGACATGGACCTGATCGGCCTGCCGTGGCAGTTGGTGGTCGGTCCGCGCGGCCTCAAGGACGGTATTGTCGAATTGAAAAACCGGGCAACCGGTGAACGCCAAGAGCTATCGCCGGAAGCGGCGATGGCCAAGCTGACCGCATAGGGGGCTGCTGATTTGTTTTCCTTTTTCGAATGGATGATCGCCATGCGCTATTTGCGGGCGCGCCGCCGCGAAGGGTTCATATCGGTCATCGCCTGGTTCTCCCTGTTGGGGATTGCACTGGGCGTGGCGACGCTGATCATCGTCATGGCCGTCATGAACGGTTTCCGCCAGGAATTACTGTCCCGCATCCTCGGCCTCAACGGCCATCTCAGTGTCTACGGTCAGACCAACCGGCTGACCGATTATGACGGCATGGCCGATCAGATCCGCAAAATACCCGGCGTTGTTGGTGTCTCTCCGCTGATTGAGGGCCAGGTCATGACGACGGCCAAGGGGATAGCGCGGGGCGCCGTCGTGCGTGGCGTGCGGCCGGCCGACATCAAGGTCCGCAAGATTATCCGCGACAACATTATTTCCGGGTCGCTGGACGACTTTAAAGGCAAGGACGCCATCCTCATTGGCGGCCGGCTGGCCGGGCGTCTCGGCGTCAATGTCGGCGACCGGGTCAACCTGATCTCACCTAAGGGCAACGTCACGGCCTTCGGCACGGTGCCCCGCATGCGCGCCTACCGGATCGCCGCGACCTTCCAGATCGGTATGTATGAATACGATTCCGGGTTTGTTTTTATGCCCTTAGAGGCCGCCCAGGTGTATTTCCAGTTACCCAATGCGGTCTCCAACCTGGAGGTTTTTGTCGAAAATCCGGATAAGGCGATGTCGTTGTCCGGGGCCATAACCGAGGCCACGGGACGAACCGGGCGTATCCATGACTGGCAGCAGGCCAACGCCAGTTTCTTCAACGCCATACAGGTAGAACGCAACGTCATGTTCCTGATCCTGACGCTGATTATCCTGGTCGCCGCCTTCAACATCATCTCCTCGTTGATCATGCTGGTGAAGGACAAGGGACGCGATATCGCCATCCTGCGCACCATGGGGGCGACCCGCGGCATGATCATGCGCATCTTTTTCCTCAGCGGCGCCAGCATCGGCATCATCGGCACCCTGGCCGGTTTCGGACTGGGTTTGTGGTTCTCGCTCAATATCGAAACCATCCGCCAGTGGATTCAGGGGCTGACCGGCACCGACCTGTTCGCCGCCGAAATCTATTTCCTGTCGCAGTTGCCGGCTGTCGTCGATCCTTCCGAGGTAACGGCCGTCCTCCTCATGGGGCTGGGGCTGTCGTTCCTGGCCACCCTCTATCCGTCCTGGCGGGCGGCGCGCATCGACCCGGCCGAGGCGCTGCGCTATGAGTAATCCGGTTCTCCGCCTGACCGGCATCCACCGGTCTTTCCGCCAGGGGCGCAACAAGCTGGAAGTGCTCCGGGGTATCGACCTGACCCTCCGGGAGGGCGAAACCGTTGCCCTGGTCGGTCCCAGCGGGACCGGTAAATCGACCCTGCTGCATATTGCCGGGCTGTTGGAAAAGCCCAACGAAGGCGATGTGGAAATCTGTAGCGAACCGTGTAACGGTTTCAATGACGCCGACCGCACCCGGGTGCGCCGTGACCATCTCGGTTTTGTCTACCAGTACCATCACCTGCTGCCGGAATTCACGGCCCTGGAAAATATTGTCATTCCGCAGATCATTTCCGGACGCCCCCGGCCCGAAGCCCGGGAGCGGAGCCGGGAATTGCTGGACTGGATGGGCCTCGGCGAGCGGGCTTCGCACCGTCCGGGCAAGCTGTCCGGCGGCGAGCAACAGCGCGTCGCCATCGCCCGGGCCCTGGCCAACGGCCCGAAACTGCTGCTGGCCGACGAACCGACCGGCAACCTCGATCCGCACACCGCCGCCGATGTTTTTTCGGTGTTGTTGAAGCTGACCAAGGGGGCCGGGCTGGCCGCCCTGATCGCCACCCACAACCCGGAACTGGCCGGGCGCATGGACCGCACGGTGCGTCTGGATGAGGGCGTTTTGATCGAAGAATAAATGTTTATTTTTAATTGTATTTATAAATTTATCTGTGTATAAAAGTAGCAATAGCTAAGTGCTTGGTATCATTTGTCAAACCGTTTAAGGGGGGACGGTGATGAATGGAATTTTATCCATCATTTATCCCAAAAATGAAATTGAACTCGCCTTTCTATGCTTAGGTATACTAGTAGGTGTGGCTTTTGCCGTTTCAGGTTTCGCCGAAAATCGAAATAAACAAGAAGAGTTCAAGAACACTCGCCTTGCAAAGAACCTTACCTACGTGATTTTTTCGTTTGGTGGTGTGGCGCTTTTTGATCTTGATTACGTTTCTGAAGAGGCGTCAAAAGCAAGGGTGCTGATGCTTTACCTCATCGCTTTTGCAGTCTGTTCTCTCACGTTTATATTTGCAACCGTCTTGGTGGTTACCTTTCGGCATAAAAGCATTGGTGCAGGTCTTGTATACCTGCATGGTGGCTATGATTATTATACCGAAGAATATTTGAAACCAACTGGATCCTATTTAAATACAAAAGAATTTAATGAAGCACTTCTAACCTCTATTAAAGGCGTGTCTAGATATAGGGAGAATAAGGAATCTATTAATAAGGAAGAAATTTCCTCTGCTATTTTGCAAAATATTAGAAGTATAGTTAATTATTTGTCTGATGATGACCCACATGTTAATGTAAACTATATGATTTCTAAAAAATATGAAAATATTACTGTAAAGGAAAAACAGGAAATAAATTTTGTTTCATCAAAATGCAATTTTTCCCATGTGTTGTTTTTGCGTGAGTATGCGTCCGAAGGCAGGGGTAACATGAGGAGTTTTGCCTTAGGTGTGGAAGCAGATGAAAACAGCCCCTTACTTTTGCCGGGCGCTCCTAAAGCCTTAAAAACAAATACAATATAAAAAGTCAGCACAAAAAAAACAATCATATCTCCAGGAATGCCGCCTGAGATTAGGAAAGAATTAATAGATTACCTTAATGGTAAAGACTTCGCTGAATTTATGGCTATACCCCTACCGCCTGTAAGTGCTGATGGGGATTCAGACGTATCCGTAGGGTTGCTGAATATAGAAGGTGGAAAGGAAGGTTTTTTCGATTCCCTTGATAAAAAAACGCATGCAGAGATGATATCCTTAATCGATGTCTTTGGATTGTTACTTGCACAGGTAATACAAAACACACATGCTGATGGGTAAAGAATAATAGGGAGGTTTTTCTAATGGGGTTAACGTTTGGAGTGAAATTATGAAACATCATAGACGGAACGTTATGAAAGAGTTGCGTCGAATTGATGAAGGAGATTTATCACCACTCTGGAAAGCAACAAAAG
>JADHTD010000038.1 GCA_016776525.1 Rhodospirillales bacterium | reverse complement strand
AGCAGGCCCAGGAAACGCTCAGCATCGAAACCCGCGGACAGGGACTTTATGAAGTCACCGGTGAAGTTGCCGGCTGGGCTGCCCGCCAGGGCATCACCACCGGCCAGTTGACGATTTTCTGCCAGCACACCAGCGCCTCGCTGACCATCCAGGAAAACGCCGATTCCGATGTGCAGCGGGACCTGGAAACGTTTTTCCAAAGATTGGTCAAAGAAGATCCGTCGCTGTACCGCCACACCGTCGAAGGGCCGGACGACATGCCGGCCCATATCCGCAGCGCCCTGACCGACGTCACGTTGACCCTGCCGGTCAGCGGCGGCCGTCCGGCGTTGGGCACCTGGCAGGGCATTTACCTGTTCGAACACCGGACCCAGCCGCACCGGCGGCGGCTGGTCCTGCATTTATCGGGGGAGTAAGTTCCGGACAAGCGGAAGGGCGGTAGGCTTAACCGTCCTGGCACTTCGACCAGATGTCTTCGATCTGCTGGCACAGTTCAACAGGATCGAACGGTTTCTTGATGACGTCGACGGCCCCCAATTTCATGTATTCTTCCACTTCATGGGGCTGGCTGCGGGCCGTCAGGAAAATGACAGGGGTTGATGCGATGTCCGGCATTCGGCGGATATTCTGCAGGGTGGTCGGCCCGTCCATGCCCGGCATCATGACGTCCAGTAGGATCAAGTCGGGGCTGACGGCGGGAACCTTTTCAAGGGCTTCCGGGCCGGAACTGCATGCTGTCACGTTGTAGCCGCCAAAATCCTCCAAGGCCATAATGGCGATTTCCTGGATATCGGGATCGTCTTCGACGAGGACGATTTTACTTAAAGTGGCGGACATTTTTCCCTCCGAATTGCGGTTGGTATTTAACCGGCCAAGGCCGAATCGTCATCATCAGACGTTATACCAATTACCCCGGCAATCGTCTCTTTTAAATGATCGACGGACGTTCGCGATTTAATCAGAACGGCATCAACATGCCTGGAAACATCCAGCGGAACATCATGGGCCGTGAAAAGAACGATCGGCGTCATGCCGTCATTGGCATTGCGGATATCCTGGATAAGTTCAAGCCCATTGCCGTCCGGCAGGACGAGGTCGAGCAGGATCAGGTTATAAACTTGCGAGCGGATTTTTCCCCGGGCCACCTGAATGGTTTCAGCAGAATTGATTTCTACGGCAGCGCCCAAAGCGGTTGCCGTCAGCACAAGAACGTCCGGGTCGTTTTCCACATGAAGGATTTGCAGGTTGCCGTGCCGTGATTTTGCGTTGGCGAGCTTCAGGGTTGCCAGCAGACGGTCGTAATCGACCGGTTTCGGCAGCCAGTCGATAATGTTCAGGCTGTCCGGGTTTTGTTTGTTGAGAACCACATCAGGCCGGCTGGCAATCATGATGGCGGGCGTGTTTTGGGTTGTTTCGGAGTCCCGGAGGGCTCTGAGTAATTCAAGTCCCGTGGAATCGGGAAGGTCCAGGTCGACAATAATTGCCGAGAAGGAATCGTCGTCTATGACCATTTTCGCCTTTGCCGCCGTGTTGACAACGGTGCAGGCGACGTCATCCTTGCCCAACATAAGGGTCATCAGCTCGGCTTCATCCGGGTCGGGCTGGCAAACCAGGATGTTCATCATTCTGACGGCCGGATCGCCATAAACGGATTCCATTGTAACGTCGCGCCATTCGGGCAGTTCGAAAAAGAAGTTGGTGCCGCTTCCGGTTTCCGTTTCAAAGTTGATGGTGCCGCTGTGTTTCTCGACAATCGCCCTGGAAATGCTCAAGCCCAGGCCGGTTCCCTCTTTTTTGCGGGCGGCGGATGAATCGGCCTGGGCGAATTTCCCGAAAATCTTGTCCCGGAACTCCACGGGAATTCCTTCGCCGCGGTCGATGACCTCTATCTTCAGCTTGTCGGCATTGCGGCGCAACGTCACCGTGACGATTTCTCCGGCCGGCGAGAACTTGACGGCATTGGACAACAGATTGGTCATGACCTGAAGGAAGCGGTCCTGGTCCAGATTGGCTTTGGCGTCATCCGCATCGCAAATGAAGTCCAGGGAGACGGAAAACTGTTTTGCATAGGATTGGTTGGCCTCAATGGATTGTTCGATCAACGGTTTTATTTCCGTTGGAGAGAGGCTGAAGACGATGTTGCCCGACTCGATTTTTTCTATGTCGAGGATGTCGTTGATCAGGCGGACCAGGCGCTCACAGTTTTTATGGGCGATGCCGATAAGTTTTCTGTGCTTTTCGGGCAGGTCGTCGTCGACGCCTTTGGTGATCAGCGCCAACGAACCCTGGATGGACGTCAGCGGTGTCCTCAATTCGTGGCTGACGGTGGAGATGAATTCGTTTTTCATGATCTCCACTTGCTTGCGTTCAAAGACCCGGCCGAGCTGGGAGCCGATATGGCTGAGGGACTTCATCAGCACATCGTCCGGTTCCTTGATTTGCGGCGAGAAGAACTCAAGAACGGCGGCAACTTCGGAACCGTTCAGAATGGGCATGGCAAAGGCGGAGCGGACCTCCATTTCGTCGGCGACCGTTGCCCGGGGGAAATTATCGTCTTCCCGGACATCCCTGATCCAGGCCGGTGAACCACTGGCCATAACCCGGCCCGGCAGGCCGACGCCATAGGCGAATTCCGTCTGTTCCGTAATGACGCGGAACTTGGCATATTGGCCCGGGTTGTCGAGATGCCAGATTAATGTCGGAACCAGCTTCTTGACCGGATCGGTAATGCACAGGTAGGCATGGCCAACCGGCCATTGGGTATGGGCGCAAACTTCGTCGAGACAGGCTTGTATAACGCTTTCGATGGATTCGGCTTCATTGGCGGCGACGGCGATGGAATGCATCATTTCGACGATGGCCGTCTTTTCCCGAATATCGGCTTCGGATTTTTTCCGCTCCTGGATGTTACGGACGAAACTCAACAGGACCATGCGCCCGCCGTATTCGATATAGCGGGAACTGATCTCTACCGGAACAATCACGCCGTCCTTCCGAAGATGCTGGGTTTCGAAGATCGCATGTCCGAGTTTTTTTAGATTGTCCAAATTGCGTCTGAGGGTTCCGGGCACCGCATCCGGACTGATATCGGAAACCCGCAGGGCAAACAGTTCGTCCCGGGTGTATCCGATGTGCTGCAAGGCGTTCTCGTTGACGTCGATGAACTCAAGGGTTTCGGGGTCGGAAACAAAAATGGCGTCATTGGCGTGCTCAAAGAGGTTGCGGAATTTCTGCACGGAATCCTGCAGGGCCTCTTCCGTCCGTTTCCGTTCGGTTATATCGCGGGTAATGCCGACAAATGTAGTTTGACCGGCAACGTCCATTTCCGAAACGGCCAGTTCCAGGGGGAATTCTTCGCCGTTTTTGCGCTTGCCGACCAATTCCCGGCTGAAACCGACATTTTTCTTGTCACTGGCCTCCCGATAGTTTTGCAAATAACCGTCGTGATTTGACCGGTATGGCGACGGCATCAGCTTATTGACGTTATGGCCGATCAATTCATCGCGGCTGAAACCGAAAATCTTCTCAACCGCCGGGTTGATTTGCAAAACGGTGCCCCGGTCATCAATGGTAATGATGCCGTCGACAGCATTATCGACAACGGCGCGGGTCCGGGTAACACTGTTGAGCAGGGCAAGCCGGCTCTTTTCCTCGCTCTGGAAAAGGAAAAACATGCTGACCATCAGGCCGGTCAGAACCATGACGTAGCTGACTTTTTTCAGAAGATGTGCCGCGTCGAACATCATATCGAACAACTGGCCGGAAAACGACATGAAGACGGCCTGGCCGATAAACCCGGTGATCAGGGACAGAACCAGCCAGTGCTCGAAACTGTCGTTGCGCCAATAGCCCTTCTTCAGGTAGCCGATGGCCGCCAAAAGAAAGAACGCAGCGGGGAGAAATTCTTCCGGCCTGGGGAAGAAGAAATCCGGGTAATAGGCCGGCGGTAACGGGGCGAAGGCGAAAAAGACGAAGCTGGCTAGGGTCATGACGGTGACCCATACATAAACCGTTCTTTCCCGGACCTGCCCCGGGGCCCCCAGTTTCCGTTCCCTGTTCCAGGCGACCCAGCTCAACCACAGGAGGACGGAGAGGAAAATGCGCGATGCGGTCCAGCTCCAGGGAATCAGTGAGGACAGACCGGATGGAAAGTTCTGGGAGAAAAAAGCCGAGGTGACGACGGTGTGGTAACCGTCGAGAAAAGCGGTGCCCAGGAAGCCGCTGCCGATAAACAGGAAAGTGGATGTTTTTTTCGCATAATAGCGGAACAGGGCCATGCCGCCGATGATTGCCGCCAGCAATGTGGCAATAACTTCCATCAGGGTGTGCAGGGCCGCCGACCCCTGCCAGGCGGACTCCCGCACCATTCCGTAAGCGAACAGCAGAATCAGGGACAGCGCGACGTACTGTAGGATACGGGATCGGCTGGCATCCCGGGATGGGCCGGAATTCGGTTGCGGGGGGCTTGAATCAGTATTCATACAAAAGGGTGGCCAATTTAAAATAACTCTTTGGAAACAGATAAGAAATTGTTTGAACTTTGCGAGTCTTTCCGATCACGTCCGGTCCGGTTCAAATTGATGGTCCAGAACCCATTGAGCGTATCTTTTCCGTCAACCGTCTGCAATCCGTGAAGATTCCGTCAGGGTTGTTGAGAAAGACCATCCGGATAGGATATAAGAAGACGCGCTGTGCGTATGGCACAAAAAATCGAAAAAATATTCGCCATAAGGTTGCCACAGTTGCCTTGAAGTCTTGTAACCGTTGTTGATGGGGAGGAATTCAATGGTTCGTACGGCACGTTTTCTGTTGTTTGCGGTGCTTCCTGTGGTGCTGGCCGGCTGTCAGACGGCGGGGACGGGCTCGTCCGAGCAATCGGTTTCCATCGAGGAAGCCAAGAAGATTACCGCCAGTTTCGACGGCCAGTCCCTGGCGCCGCCGCCGCGCACCATCGGCGATATCACCGCCATCCTTGACCAGCAGAAACTGGCCGATCCGGAGGAAACGGCGAAAAGGATTACGATCGCCCATACGCCGGCGCCGAAAGGATTGCCGCCTGAAAAACTGGCGGCCTTTTACCTGAAACGCAGTGGCGCTGCCGGGTTCCTGGGCCTCAACAAACAGTCCTATGACGATATTATTCAGGCCTTTGAAACGTCACGCAAAGTCCCCGGCTATCATCCTTTTAAAACCCGCATCTACCGCAAACGGGGACAAATGGAACTCGGCTTTGGAAATTTCACCGACGCCATCGAAGTTTATAAGCAAGGTATCGCCGGTCTGACCAAACAGGCCGCCAAGGTTACCGTGCGGGTCGATCTGATGCGGGCACAATTGCTGAGCGGCGACCTGGATGCGGCCCGGGCAACGAAAGCCGAAGCCGACGACATCGCCTACAGAATTCTGCCCCGCCTTGAGGCCAGATTGAGCGGCCAAGCGGACCCGAACAGCCGCATTGAGCAAACCAAGGCCAAAATCAAGGCAGCCCTGGGCCGGCGTCTCCGGCCCCAAACCAGGGAACGCCTGGAAGGCCGTTTGGCAATGCTGGAGGAACGCTCCAGGGAAATAGCCCAGAAACAGGCATCCGGCATCAAACCCCATATGCCTGTTCTCATCCGTCAGGTGCAGGCCCGCATGGAATTTATGCTGTTGCAGGCGGAAGGCCGTTGGCGTCAGGCTGAGCCATCCATCCGTAAATCAATTGGTTTTCAGGGCAAGCTTACCGAACTCTCGCCGACGGTTCCCAAGCGCGCCATATTTCTACAACAGGGTGTCCTGGCCTTTAACCTGATGCGTCAGGGTCGCTTGATCGAAGCCGAGATCACGTCTCGCAAAAGTCTGCTGGGATCCTTGCAGCTTTTTGGCAAATTTAACGTCACCACCGTCAACATGATCCAGAAGCTATCGGCCATCATTCTCAGGCAAGGCCGGGTCAAGGAGGCCATCGCCCTAAAACGCGAATCCCTGAAGATATTACAGTCCATGGGGATGCCCTCATCGTCTACTGTTCTTGGCCTCAACCGCTTGCAGTTGGGCCTCAGCCTGACCTACGCCGGAAAATGGCAGGAGGCCATGGAGCAGTTCGACCGGGCCGACCGGGACATGATCAACAACCACCAACTGTTTGATCAGTGGGTCCGGGACTGGCTTGAGTATTCCTTGGCTCTGGTCAGAACCGGCCGTACGGCAAAGGCGGCGGCACTGTTGTCGGAGTCCTATAACACCGCTCAGACACGCTTCGGCCCGGGGCATTCCTCGACCGCAACGACCGGCGGTTTTTTGGGCATCGCCCTGGCGGCTTCCGGGAAAAAGCGGGAAGCCCTCGCCGTATTCCGCAAATCGATGCCGGTATTAATAAACGACGCCCTGAAACAAACGGCGACGCAAAGCGGCAGTGAAAGCCTTCAGGGCCGGAAACTTGAAACAATCCTCAATGCCTATATTTCCCTGCTGGCCGACATCCAGGGCAGCCAAATCGAACGGGGATCGGGCCTCAATGCCGCCGCCGAGGCCTTCCGGGTCGCCGATATGGCCCGCTCGCAGGCCGTGCAGAAGGCCTTGAGCCAATCCGGCGTGCGGGCGGCGGCGGGCAATGCCGAACTCTCCGACCTCATTCGCCGTGTGCAGGATGCGGACAAGCAGATCGCCGCCCATTCGGAAACCCTGGCCAACATCCTGGCGGCGCCGACCGACCAACAGGATAAGAAAGCCATTGAATACCTAAACGGCCGGGTTGCCGAACTGGGCCAGGCCCGTAATACCCTCTCAGATGAAATCAGCGCGCGCTTCCCGGAATATGCCGACCTGTTGTCTCCCCAGCCGTTGACCGTCGAACACGTGCAGGCGGCCCTGAAACCGGGTCAGGCCCTGGTCTCGTATTTCGTCGGCGATCAGCAGACCTATGTCTGGGCGGTGCCGAAAACGGGGTCCGTTTCCTTCGCCAAGATTGTTCAGGGAAGCGGCGATCTTGCCGCCTGGGTCGGCAACCTCAGGGGGGCGCTCGATCCGGGGCCGGTTGCCTCTTTAGGCGACATTCCGGCCTTTGATACCGGCGCTGCTTACGACCTCTATTCACGCTTCCTTGGACCGGTGGAAGCCGGCTGGAAAAAGGCGAAAAGCCTCATCATCGTTGCCGATGGGGCCTTGGGCCAGTTGCCGTTCTCCCTGTTACCGACGGCGCCCGCAACCCTGAAGAAGGAAAGTGGCCTGCTGTTTACCCGCTACCGGGGGGTGCCGTGGCTGGCGCGCAGCCATGCGGTGACCGTGCTGCCGTCGGTGGCGTCGCTGAAAACCCTGAGCCGGGCCGTGGCCGCAACCGGTGAGCGCCGTCCTTTCCTGGGCATCGGCGATCCTTATTTCAACAAACGCCAGCAACGGAGTGCCCGCCGCCAGCTTCAGGAAACAACACAAGTGGCCTCCCGCGGGGTGGGCTTGAGAAGCGCGCCGAAAACCCGGGCAGTGGCAAACGCCGAT
This sequence comes from Rhodospirillales bacterium, assembly GCA_016776525.1. Lineage (GTDB taxonomy): Bacteria > Pseudomonadota > Alphaproteobacteria > Rhodospirillales > JADHTD01 > JADHTD01. The sequence goes on along the minus strand of JADHTD010000038.1, from coordinate 6,490 downwards.
GTCGAAGTGCTGCCGCGCCTGCCCGATACCCGGACGGAGATCATGGCCATTGCCGACACCCTGAAAGCCAATTCCGGACGCGACATATACCTTGGCGAGAGAGCCAGTGAGGAAACGGTTAAGAGCCTGGACATGACGCCTTACCGGGTGATTTCGTTTGCCACCCATGGACTGGTGCCCGGCGATCTCAACGGGCTCACCCAACCAGCGCTGGCCCTGTCGTCTCCCAAGGTGACCGGCGGCAAGGGCGACGGCCTGTTGACCATGGATGAAATTCTCGGGCTCCGCTTGAACGCAGACTGGGCGGTGCTGTCGGCCTGTAACACGGCGGCGGCCGACGGCCGCGGCGCCGAAGCGGTCAGCGGTTTGGGACGGGCCTTCTTTTACGCCGGCGCACGCTCCTTGCTGGTCAGTAACTGGCCGGTGCATTCCGGGGCGACGGCGGAACTGATGAGCGTCCTGTTCAAACTACAGGCCGATAACCCGTCCCTCAGCCGGGCCGAGGCGCTGCGCCGCACCCGCATCAAACTGATCGACGAGGGGATCGTCAGCTTTAAAGGCAAGGCGGCCTTCAGCTATGCCCATCCGATTTTCTGGGCGCCCTTTACCGTCGTCGGTGACGGCGGCGGGGCCGGACCCTCATCCTGACCGGCATGCGGAGTTGTCACCCATTTGACCGTGGCGATGGATCGCGTATCATCCGGCAACACATTCAGGGGGAGGAAACCATTGAGTTCAAACATCTTGGATGAATTCAATCGATTGTATCCGGCCGTGGCCGGGGTGCTGGCAGGCGTTGCCTTGGCGGTGCTGCTGTCGTCACCGGCCGCCGCACAAGGCCTTGAACCGGAAGACGAGGTGGAATACGCCACCTTCCGCTCGGTGCCCAAGTTCCGGGCCTACCTGCCGGCGGAAGTGGATTTGTCTCCGAAATTTCCCAAGCCCGGCAACCAGGGCGATCAGGGATCGTGCACGGCCTGGGCGACGGGATACGCGCTTAGGACCTATTACGAATATAAAAACTATCCGCCGGAAAGCATTCCCCTGCACAACGCCATCAGCCCGGCCTTTCTCTATAACCAGGTGAAGAGCCGCAATTCCAATTGCTTGGTCGGCACCCGTATTTCATCGACCTTGAAGTTTTTGCAGAACACCGGCGCCGTCACCATGGCGGATTTTCCCTATTCCCGGGAAGAATGCTCCCGCCAGCCGCCCCAAACGGTGCTGTCGAAAGCCGGTGATTTCCGCATCAATGACTGGCAGCGCATCAACTTTAAGAAACTCGACGACGTCAAAGGCCAATTGGCTGCCGGACATCCCGTGGTCTTCGGCATGTATGTCTCGGACCCTTTTCTCGAACACAGAAGCGATGCCGTCTACAACCGGGTTTCCGACCGCAATCACGGTTTCGCCCATGCCATGGTTCTGGTTGGCTACAGTGATAAACGGCGCGCTCTGAAACTGATGAACTCCTGGGGAAGCGATTGGGGCAATAACGGTTTCGCCTGGGTTGCCTATGACGCCTTTGTGGCAAGCACCAATTCGGCCTTCACCATGCGGGCGCCGTCGAAAGAACTGCCGAAACCGAAAGTGGTGGCCGTCGTGACGCAAGAGCCGGTGGCGCCGGTCCCGCAACCGGCCCCTGAACCGAAACCGGTGATTAAGAAGACGCCGAAGCCGCAACCGGCCCCTGAGCCGAAGCCGGTGGTCAAGGTGGCGCCGAAACCGCAACCGGCCCCCGAACCGAAGCCGGTGGTCAAGGTGGCGCCGAAACCGCAACCCCAACCCAAACCGGTTGCCAAGGTGGTGGCCAAGGTTACCCCGAAACCGCCGCCCAAACCGGTCCGCCTGAGCAAGGCCGATGTTAAGCAAAAGGTCCGCGCCGTCCTCAATCAGTTCCGGTGCGCCGGTTTCAGCTTTACCCAACCGGCCCGGACCTCGATCGCCCTCAACGGCTATCTGGCTTCCGAAAAAGATCTGCTTAGCCTCAAACAGGGGTTGGAAAAAATCCCCTCACTCAAGACGGAACGCTTGAATGTGGCGGTCCGGACCTGGCCCCAGTGCGAAGCCATGCAGACCTTTGCCGAACCGCTTCTGACGCCGCGCGGGTTGACGGTTAAGGCCCTGTCGGCGAAGGGCGGCAGGGTTCTGACGGAAGGCGAAAAACTCATCGTCGAAGTGACGACGCCGGACTTTCCCAGTTATGTTTATGTCACCTACCTGCAGGCGGGGGGCGACGCCGTGCACCTGATCCGCCCCGACGCAAGCGGCAAGCCGTATCCGCCCAACAAGACACTGACCTTCGGCAACGACCCGACGAAAATATCCTTTGAAATCGCCAGTCCCTTCGGCAAGGAAATGATTATCGCCGTCGCCACCTCGAAGCCGCTGGAGAAAAGCGCCCTCGAAATCGTCGAAGAGGAACGGAGCTACCTGTCGAGTTTCCGCCAGGCCATTCTTCAGCAGATCGGAGAAAATCGGAAAGGCCCGGCGGCGGCGACCTATGGGCTGTTGACGACAAGGCCAAAAGCCCGGTAGCCGATAGCGGAAAAATCGATATACTTAGCCCAAATACGGGAGGCATTTTTTGTTGATTAGGGGACCTATGAAACGTTTGAAGACCCAACTGATCTTGTTGTCCGGCGTGATGATTGCCGGGGGCGCCCTGCTCATGGGTGGTGCCCTGCAAGCCGCCGAAGAGACGCCGTCGACCCGCAGCATCATCGACCAGCTCAAACCGTCCGACGGTGCTTTCGGTTTTCGCGGCGTCAGGATCGTGCCCCCGAAAAAAGTCATGCAGAATCCGGAAGGTTCCGCTGTCAAACCGGCCAAGGTAACGCAAGAGCCCCCCAAACCGGCACCGTCTCCCGATCCCGTCAAAACAACCGAACCACCGAAAGCCGATCCGGCTCCTCAACCGGTTAAGCAGGCAAAGGCCGAACCGCCGTCGGTCAATTTCAAGGTGACCTTTGAATTCAATTCGGTGCGCCTCACCGAAGACGCCAAGCGCGTACTCGACAATCTGGGGGCGGCCCTGGTTTCCGAAGAACTTAAGGTGTTCCGTTTCCTGGTAGCCGGCCATACGGACGCCAAGGGAAGCCGGGATTACAATATGGCGCTTTCTAAGAAGCGCGCGGCATCGGTGCGCCGCTATCTGGTCGATACCTTCCGCATGGCCCCGGCCCGGTTGCAGACGACCGGCTATGGCGAAGATCGCCTGCTCGACCCGAACAAGCCGAACAATGCCGCCAACAGGCGGGTGCAGATTACCAACCTTGGCCCCTATCAATGACGGTTAAAATTGCTTAGCCGGAATAAATCTCCGCTCTGGGCCCGGTAACGGCATTTTACGGGCGGGTTCCGGGGAACGGACGGATGGCGAAACCCAAAACAATCGAAACGGTAACGGCGAGCTTTCCGCAGATATCCGCCATCGTTGTCCTGGTCGCGCTATCAGTCTGGCTGGGGGCCCGTTTTACGCCAATCGCCGCCATTGCCGAGAACTGGTTCTCGGATCTCCGGGTGGCCCTGTTTTCCCCCGATGAGCCACAGAACGATGAGATCATTCTCGTCACCATTACCGAAGAAACCCTGGAACGTCTCCCATACCGGTCGCCCGTCGACCGGGGGTTCATCGCCGATGTGCTGCAATCCCTGGCCGCCAAGGGGGTCCGTGCCGTCGGCATCGATATGCTGTTCGACCAGGTGACGGAACCGGATAAGGATGATCTTCTACAACGCACCCTGCAGACCTACCCGGTGCCGTTGATTGCCGGTATTGCCGATGGTGCTTTGTCCCGCGATCAAAAGAAATTCCTGAAAGAATATCTGGACGGCGTTGATACGGGATTTCTCAACCTGGCCAAGGATCCCGCCGACGGGGTCGTCCGCTGGATTTATCCCGGACGGCCAACGGACGGCCGTTTCCATTTCGGCCTTGTCGGGGCGCTGGCCTTGAAATTGGGCCGGACGCCACCCGCCGGCCTTCAGCCCTTGCGGTATTTCGGCGACCCCCTGGGCGACTTGAAGCCGTTTAAAACCTTCCCGGCCCATACCATCGACCTTCTGCCGAACGCCTGGTTCAAAGACCGGGTGGTCCTCATCGGGGCCGACTTGCCGATGACCGACCGGCACCTAACGCCCTATGCGGTGGTGGCCGGACCGACGGCGGGCTTGGTTCATGGCGTGCATCTGCATGCCTATGGCCTGGCCCAGGTTCTTGAGGGGCGCCCGGCGGTGCCCTCCAATCCCTGGGTGGCGGCGGTGCTGATCCTGGGACTGTCCCTGGCCGGGGCCCTGATCGCCGGCATCAATATCCCGCTTGCCGGAAAGCTGGCCTCCGGCTTGTTTGTGCTGATCTTTCTGGGGGTGGCTGGGGTCATACTGTATCAAGCCGAAATCGGCATGATTCCGCAGGCGGCGCCGGCGGCGGCTTTTTTCCTGTCCCTTGGGGTCGGCACCACCTATCTGCACCGCAAGGAATGGCAGCAACGGAAATTCCTGCGCCAGGCCTTTGCCCAGTACGTCGCCCCGTCCGTGGTCAACCAACTGGTAGACGACCCGGCGGGATTGAGCCTCAGCGGCAAAAACCGCCAGATGTCCTTCATCTTCACCGACATCGCCAATTTCACCAATTTCTGCGAAACCACGAAAGCCGACCAATGTGTGCTGCTTCTCAATGAATATTTGGATGGTTTGTGTTCCATCGTCATGGCCCACGACGGCACCCTCGACAAGATTACCGGCGATGCCATCAACTGTTTTTTCAACGCTCCCCTCGACCAGCCGGACCATGCCCGCCGGGCTGTTGCCTGCGCCCTGGAAATGGATGCCTTCGGGGTGCGCTTTTCCGAGCAGCAACAGGCCAAGGGCATTGCCTTCGGCATCACCCGCATCGGCGTTCACAGCGGTCCGGCCTCGGTCGGCAATATCGGCGGCCGGGACCGTTTCAATTACACCGTATACGGCGATGCGGTGAATGCTTCGGCGCGCCTGGAGAGCGTCAACAAGCATCTGGGCACCCGGGTTTGCGTCAGCGGCGAAACAGCCGCCGCCTGCGAGGATTTGTCCTTCCGCCCGGTCGGCACGCTGGTCCTCAAGGGCAAGACCGAAGGCCTTGTGGCCCTTGAACCGTTGACCGGGGAACAGGCTTCTTCGCCACAGGTTGCCGCCTACCGGCAGGCCTTTGATCTGTTGAACAAGAGCGACGCAGGGGCCTTGGGAGCATTTGAGCGGCTGCATGCCGATTTTCCGGATGACGGATTGGCCGCCTTTCACCTAGGCCGGTTGCAGGCGGGCGAAATGGATGCCGTCGTCCACATGACCGAGAAATGATCGTGGGGCCGGAAAATTGTTAAACCGTCGGCAAGGATTGGCCTTGGCGGCGAGAAGCCTTATGATCGACACCGGCCCGTTAAGGGTTTGTGGGTAAAGCATCTTTGGGGGGAACATCCTTGGCTTTCGTGTTCCGGTTTCTGAAAAGCATGCTGCTGGTGGTACTGTTGGCCGCCGGGACGTCCGCCCTGGCGCAAACGCCGGGCAACGGCGAGCCGTTGACCGATGGGGTGGCCGGGGAATGGCAGCAGATACTCGACCGGGTATCGGAGCGCCTGCAAAACAAACGCCTTTCGGAAGAAGACCGCCTGTTGCTGCGCCGTCAAATCGAATATGTCTTCCAGGAGGCCCAGGAAGAAGCCAAGAAAGTACGGGAAGAGGCGGTTTCCGCCGCTCAACTGCTGGCCGCCCTGGGTCCGGGACCGAAAGAAGGAGAGCCGCCGGAAGCCGGAGAGATCGCCCGTAAGCGGCAAGCCCTGACCCGCCACCTGACCCGGATAAAGGGGCATATCAAGCAAGCTGAATTCAGCGCCGTGCGGGCAGAACGCCTGATTCAGAGGATGGTAAAGACCCAGCAAAGTCGTCTCTGGGACAGGCTTCTGAAGATGGAGCCTTCGCCATTATTACCGGCGGTCTGGGCGCAGGCGATCCCGGAGTTCAGGGAAATCATCCTGGCCTTTCTGACTGCCCCCATCGAATGGGCGCAGTCGGATGAGCTGGCCGGCCGCTGGAAGCAATCGGTCTGGGTGGTGTTGGGGGCTCTGGTAATTTCAATTTTGATCGGTTGGCCGCTCAGGGTCTGGCTTTTGCGCCGCTACGGACATGTGCCGTCCCTCGAAGAGCCGAGTTACGCCCGGCGCCTGCTGGCGGCTGTGGTCGAGGGCGTCGCCCGGGGGTTGCTGCCGTCTTTGGCCGTGGTGGCGGTTCTGGTGGTTATGTTGTCGCTGGGCCTGCTTGACGGCTTGTTCGGCGCCATCGTCACGGTGGCCATTACCAATTTGGTTATTTTCGTGGTTGTCGCCGCCCTCGCCAATGCGGCCTTTACGCCGCACCTGCCGAATTGGCGGGTGACGAACTTCAGCGATGAAAGCTCGAAGCGGGCCAGCCACCGGATTATCGCCCTGACCGCCGTCTTCGCCATCACCAATACGCTGTC
>JADHTD010000037.1 GCA_016776525.1 Rhodospirillales bacterium | reverse complement strand
AGGGCGAGCGACGCCTCATAGCGGCCCTGCCCGGCATAGCGGGCGGTAACTTCCCGGTCATACCCTTCATGGGTGGGCCGTTCGAACCGGACCCGCACGGCAAGGTCTTCGAGGGGGGCGCCGTCCGGTCCGGCAAAGCGCAGCCGCACGGTGCCGGGCCGCTGTTCACCGCTGGCCGTGTCGGGGGCGAAAGCCACATCCAGGGTCCAGCCCAGTTGCGCCTGACGGCGGACGGCTTCGATGTTCTGGTTATACGCCAGACCCTTGCGGTAATGGTCATCGGTTTCGAGGCCGCTCCAGGTGCTCAGCGCGAAATAAAGCAGGATGCCGTTGACGATGATCACCACCCCCATTCCGGCGACGAAAATCCACGGATACCACCAGCCGTCGGCGCGCTGCTTATCAGCCATAGCCCCTCTCATCTAACGGCCCGGTCCGGCAAAAACTGTTTCATGGGGATACACTTTACCGGTTTTTTGGTCGGTCAACAGGAAGTTCATGTCCATCGACTTCTCCGGCAGGCTGCGGCGCGGCGCTTTGACGAAGACCCGGAAGGTGCCGATCGTGTCCGGCTTCACCGGCAGGGTGGCCGAAGTGGCGCCTTCCTTGACGATGCCGATGACAGCCAGGGTGGCCCCGTCGATGCCGTCGAGCGCCAGGGTATAGGTTTTGGCCAAGCGTTCCATATTGAGCACCTTAAAGGTATAGCCGTTGCGGATACCGCCGTCGGACAGGCGCACGAATAGCGGCGCCCGATCGCGCAGTACGTTGATCTCCAACCGCTCGCGGCTGACCAGGCTGAACAGCATGACGGCGGCGGCGATCAGCATGACGGCGGCATAGATGATGGTCCGCGGGCGCAGCGGCAGGAACTTGGTCGCTTGGTCTTTAGAACGGGCCACCTGGTTGGCGGTGGAATCGTAGGTGATCAGGCCGCGCGGCAGGTTGAAGCGGTCCATGATCGAATTACAGGCATCGACACACAGCGCACAGCCGATGCAGGCCATCTGCTGGCCCTGGCGGATATCGACGCCGGTCGGGCAGACCTGCACGCACATGGTGCAGTCGACGCAATGGCCGCGCCCCGTGAAATCGGCGTCGCGCCGGGACTTTCCCCGGGGTTCTCCGCGCCATTCCTCGTAAGTGACAATCAGAGAATGTTCGTCGAACATGGCGCTCTGGAAGCGCGGCCAGGGGCACATGTAGATGCAGACCGCTTCCCGCGCCCAGCCGGCCAGGATATAGGTGGTACCGGCAAACAGCAGGGTGAAGCCGTAGAGGTTATAGCTGGCCGTCCCGGTGAAGAACTCGACGGTGAAGGTCGGCGCATCTTTGAAATACATGATCCAGGCGCCGCCGGTGGCCAGGGAGATCAGCATCCAGGCGATATGCTTGGTGATTTTCTTGAAGGCTTTGGAAAACGTCAGCGGGCCCTTATCGAGGCGGATACGGGCGTTGCGGTCGCCTTCGATATGGCGCTCGACCCACATGAAGAGGTCGGTCCATACCGTTTGTACGCAGAAGAAACCGCACCAGATGCGCCCGGCCAGGGCGGTGGCCAGAAACAGGCCGACGGCGGCGATAATCAGAATTCCAACCAGGTAATAGACTTCCTGCGGCCAAATCTCGATATCGAAAAAGTACGCCCGGCGGCCCGGCATATCGACCAGCAGGGCCTGTCCGGGGGCGTTCGGTCCCCGGTCCCAACGCAGCCAGGGGGCAACGTAGTAAAGCCCTAAGAGTATCCAGATCGCCGACCACTTGATGGTGCGGAAGGTTCCCTTGATGTTGCGGGAATAGACCTGAACGGAATCGGCAACGATCGGTCCGTCACCGGCGCCGGGCTGAGCCCCCGCCGCCTTTTCAAAACCGCTGGATGCGGCTTCGCTCTGATTAGTCTGGTCCATGACCGATCCGTCCTAAAGGCTTCGGAATGCAAGAGGGGAAACGCCCCGGATCGAAAATCCGATCCGAAGCCGTTCCCCCTTAACCGAAGCCACCGCCCGATATTGTTATATTTTGGGCGTCTTTTGGAAAGAGCCTTCTAGAGCATTTCAGGTTCACATGCGTTCGCCTGAATTGCTCTGGCTTGTTGTTTAAAAGCAAATACCTTTTTTTTCTGGAGCAGGATCCCAGCCGGTCGGGGTCGAGTCCCAATAAATTTGTCGCAGACATACTCGTCTGTTCGGGATTTGCTCTGTTACTTACCGCCGCCCAGCGAGTGAACGTAAACGCTGACCTGCTTGATGGAGACTCCATTCAGACGTCCCTGCCAAGCCGGCATGACGCCGTGCTTGGGCTTGGCCACCTGGGCAGCAACCCTGTCTTTGCCCTCACCAAACAGCCAGATGGCGTCGATCAGGTTGGGCGCGCCCAGTTCCTTGTTGCCCTTGCCGTCTTCACCGTGACAGGCTGTGCAGTTCTCTTCGAACAACGCCTTGCCCGCCGCCGAAGCGGAGCCGGACCCGCCAAGCGCCAGAACATAATCGGCAACCGTAGAAACCTGTTCCTTGGTCAGGGTTTCGTCTTCCAGGAAGTTGGGCATTTGCGATTCGCGGGTGTCCTCGTGGGCGCCGCGGATGCCGAAGCGGATGGTCTTTTCGATGGCTTCCAGGGTGCCGCCCCACAGCCAGTCGTCATCGACCAGGGTCGGATAGCCCTTGGTGCCGGCGCCGCCGGCCGCATGACAGGGCGCACAGTTATCGGCGAAGATGACGCGGCCGCCCGCCATGGCGTAATTGAGGAGATCCGAATCCTTGGCGATATCACCCACCGAAGCCGCTTGGAACTTGGCCTTCCAGCCCGCCCGGCTTTCTTCGACCCGGGCCATTTCCTTTTTCAGTTCGGCCCGTGACGAATATCCGATAACGCCTTTGGTGTAATTGCTCAGGCTCGGCCAGGCCGGATAAACGATCCAGTAGCCGATTGCCCAGATCACGGTGACCCACAGGGTCAACATCCACCAGCGGGGTATCGGCGTTCGCAGTTCTTCGATGCCGTCCCACTCGTGGCCCGTGGTCTCAATACCCGTCAAGGCGTCCTTTTTGACTTCCGCCATGACCTATCCTCCGTTTTCCTCATCCCTGAAAGGGATCATTCCATCATCTTCAAACCGTTTCTTGTTCTTCGGCCGGAACGCCCAAAAGACGATTCCGCCGAACAAGATCATTAACCAGACAACCCAGGCCGAACGTGCAATCTCCAAAAGGGCGGTCAGGTCCATACCGGCTTACCGTTCCATGGTCTCAAGGTTGACCTTGGAGAAATCCACCAAGGTGCCCAGCATCTGCAAATAGGCGACCAGGGCATCCATTTCCGTCAACCGCTCAGGATTACCGTCAAAGTTTCCGATCACCGCTTTCGGGTAGCGTTTCAGCAACCCTTCGGCTTCGTCCGGATCGTTGGTCGACTGCTGTTTTTTCAGGTCCGCAGTCGACTTCTGGATCTGTTCGTCCGTGTAGGGGACGCCGACGGTGCGCAGCGCATCCAGGTGCAGGGCCACATCCGAGAAATCCAAGTCCTTTTCGGCCAGGAACGGATAACCCGGCATGATCGATTCCGGCACAACGCTGCGGGGGTCGATCATGTGGGCGACATGCCAGTCGCTGGAATACTTGCCGCCGACCCGCGCCAAGTCCGGCCCGGTGCGTTTGGAGCCCCACTGGAACGGATGGTCGTACATGCTTTCCGCCGCCAGGCTGTAATGGCCATAGCGTTCCACTTCGTCGCGGAAGGGGCGGATCATCTGGCTGTGGCACAGGTAGCAGCCTTCGCGCACATAGATGTTACGTCCGGCCTGTTCCAGCGGCGTATAGGGCCGGATGCCGTCCACTTTCTCGATGGTCTGTTCCATGGTGTAAAGCGGCACCAACTGCACCAGACCGCCGATCGAGACCGTAACCAAGATGGCAATGGCCAGAAGGACGACGTTCTTTTCGAAGAGTTCGTTGTTCATGTCAGCCTCCTTTCCCTTAAGCGCCGGCGGCCGCGGCATGCGGCGCTTCCTCAAAGACGTCTTCGTCTTTCAGGTGGCCTTTCGCGGTCATCCACAGGTTATAGACCATGATGAAGGAGCCCAGCAGGAAGAGAACCCCGCCCAGGGCCCGGATCACGTAATAGGGATGCATGGCTTCCACCGTTTCGATGAACGAATACTGCAGGAAGCCGAGGCTGTCATAGGCCCGCCACATGAGGCCCTGCATGATGCCGGAAATCCACATCGACGTGATATAGAGCACGATACCCAGGGTGGCGATCCAGAAGTGATGGGTTACCATGCGCAGCGAATAGAGCCGTTCACGGTTCCACAACTTGGGCACCAGGAAGTAAAGCGCCCCGAAGCTGACGAAAGCGACCCAGCCCAACGCACCCGAATGCACGTGGCCGATGGTCCAGTCGGTGTAGTGGCTGAGACTGTTGACCGCCTTGATCGACATGGCCGGGCCTTCGAAGGTGCTCATGCCATAGAAGGCCACCGAGGTCACCATGAAGCGCAGGACCGGGTCCGTGCGCAGCTTATGCCAAGCCCCCGACAGCGTCATGATGCCGTTGATCATGCCGCCCCAGGACGGCATCCACAAAATAACCGAGAAGGTCATGCCCAGCGTCTGCGCCCAATCGGGCAGCGCCGTGTAATGCAAGTGATGCGGACCAGCCCAGACGTACAGGAAGACCAGGGTCCAGAAATGGACGACACTGAGCCGGTAGGAATAGACCGGGCGTTCCGCCTGTTTCGGGATCAGGTAGTACATCATGCCCAAGAAACCGGCGGTCAGGAAAAAGCCGACCGCATTATGGCCGTACCACCACTGGGTCAAGGCATCCTGGACACCGGCCCAGACGATGTAGCTCTTGGCGCCGGTAAACGATACCGGCACCGCCAGGGCATTAACGATGTGCAGCATGGCGACAGTCAGGATAAAGGCCAGGAAGAACCAGTTGGCCACATAGATGTGCGGCTCTTTGCGCTTCAGCAGGGTACCGGCGAAAACCACCAGATAGGCGACCCAGACGATGGTCAGCCAAATATCCACATACCATTCCGGTTCGGCGTATTCCTTGCCCTGGGAGATACCCAGCACATAACCCGATGCGGCCAGCACGATGAACAGCTGATAGCCCCAGAAGGTGAAGTTGGCGAGGCCCGCCCCGCCGAACAGCGGCGCCCGGCAGGTCCGCTGCACAATGTAATAAGAGGTGGCGAACAGGATGTTGCCGCCGAAGGCGAAAATCACCGCCGAGGTATGCACCGGCCGCAGACGGCCAAAGGTGGTCCACTCAAGATCCAGGTTGAGGACCGGAAAAGCCAGTTGCAGGGCAATGACAACGCCCACCAGAAATCCGACGACACCCCAAAAAGTGGTGGCGATGGTGAACTTCTTGACGACGTCGTCGATATACTCAACCGCTGCCTGGCCGCCGCCAGGGGCCGTTGCCGTTTCGCTCATGGCGATCTCCTGTCTACACTGTTACCGGTCCAGCCAAAATTCCGACCGGTGTGACCACTTTGATATCGAAAAAAGAAAAACAAAAATAGACGATATACACTCCCTGAAAACTTACGGACGCAAAGATGTCCGCGAAGTCCGTGCCTTGTCAAATCAAGTTTATATAAAAACCAAGGCGCCTCCTAAATATTAGTAAAACCTTGATTAATGGTTCTAATGCCTTGGGTGTGAAAAAAAGTCAACGGGCAATTCACACAAATTTCCTGTCATTTATGTGACTGATAATCATTCTAAGATACGCATACATTATTATGTAGCTGTTGGAAACCGGACAGATCAACCAAAAAACCGTTTCTTCCTTCGCCTTAAGGTTCTGCATTTCCTCTGCCGGGAAATGCAATATACTTCACCGGCGTACGATCTGGCACAGGCTTTTAAGGGGGGCTTGCCGCATGGACAAGACCGCGGCACAACCAGCAACAGGAATCCGGCGGCAGGGACGACACCGTCTTTTCAACCGGTCGTTCCGCTCAATCGGCATTGCCCTGTTCATCGCTGCCATGGGACTGGGTGCCTGTGGCGCGCCGCCGCCGGACGAGGCTTCCGGGCCGGTGACCGAGACCCCCGCCCAGCCGCAAACCGAAACCCAGACTGCCGCCCCGGCCCCGGCCAAAACGCCGCCTTCGCCAAAGACGGCTCCCGAAGGACGGGCCCAGCCGGAAGCCGCCACCGGCAGTGCCGCCAAGAAAACCGCCACCGCCCGCAAGCACATGATTGCTGCCGCCAATCCGCTGGCCGCCGCGGCGGGCCGGGATATGCTGCGCGCCGGCGGCAGTGCCGTCGACGCCGCCATCGCCGCCCAGATGGTTCTCAATCTGGTTGAGCCGCAATCGTCGGGTATCGGCGGCGGCGGCTTCATGATGCACTTTTCCGCCAAGAACGGAGAGATCGCCGCCTATGACGGGCGTGAAACGGCCCCCCGCTCGGCGACCCCCACCATGTTCCTCGGCGAAGACGGCAAAAAGCAAAAGTTCTACGACATGGTCGTCGGCGGCCTGTCGGTAGGCGTTCCGGGTCTTCTGCGCATGCTGGAAACGGCCCACAAGGAACACGGCAAGCTGGCCTGGAAAAAACTGTTCGAACCGGCCATCCGTCTGGCCGAAGACGGTTTCGCCGTGTCGCCCCGGTTGCACGGCCTGATTTCCCGCGACGGGCATCTGAAAACTTTTGCCTCGGCGGCGTCTTATTTTTATACCGAAAACGGCGAGCCGCTGCCGGTCGGCCATCGCCTGAGCAATAAATCGCTGGCCCGGACCCTCAGAACCATTGCCGAACAGGGAGCCGATGCTTTTTATACCGGCGATATCGCCCAAACCATCGTCAATTCGGTCCGCAGCGCCTGGCGCAACCCCAGCGGTATGACCCTGGCCGATTTGGGTGCCTATAAAACGGTCAAGCGCGACCCCGTCTGTATGCCTTACAAATCCTGGTTGATCTGCGGCATGCCGCCGCCGTCGTCCGGCGGCCTGACCACATTGCAAATCCTGGGCTTGTTGCAGGGCTTCGACCTGACCGATCTGCCGCCGGGTTCGCGCGATGCGGTGCACCTGATTGCCGAAGCGGGCCGCCTGGCATTCGCCGACCGCAACATCTATATCGCCGACCCCGATTTCATCCCGGTGCCGGTCGGCGGCTTGCTGGACCCCGGTTACCTGGAACTGAGGGCGCGGGAAATATCGCCCAAGCGCGATATGGGCCCGGCGCCGCCGGGTATGCCCGGCACCTCGGCGGGGCTGCGCCTGGCCCCCGACGATGTCGAGAAGGGGCTCAGCACCACCCACATAAGCATCATCGACGGCAACGGTAATGCGGTCTCCATGACCACCAGCATCGAGAACGCCTTCGGTTCGCGGCTGATGACCCGGGGCTTCCTGCTCAACAACCAACTGACCGATTTCTCCTTCCTGCCGGAAAAGAACGGCGCCCCCGTCGCCAACCGGGCCGAGCCGGGCAAACGGCCGCGCAGTTCGATGGCCCCGACCCTGGTCTTCGACGGTTCGGGCAAGGTGGTGATGGCGATCGGCTCGCCGGGCGGTTCCAGCATTATCGGCTATGTGGCGAAGACCCTGATTTCTGCGCTGGACTGGAAAATGAACATCCAGGACGCCATCGACCTCCCCCATTTCGTCAACCGCAACGGCAAGACGGTGTTGGAGAAAGACACTCCCGTCGCCCGCCTTAAGGATGCTTTGGAAATCATGGGCCACGAGGTGTCGGTCCGGTCCATGCCGAGCGGCCTGCACGGCATTACGGCTTTCGGTGAAGGTTTGATCGGCGGCGCCGACCCCCGCCGCGAAGGGGTCGCCATCGGCGATTAATGGTGAAAGCTACGGGTGGAACCGTCCGCCGGCTTCATATCAGTTGGCTTTTCTCCGGCAAATAAATGGCCAGATGACCTTGGCCCCCGGCGGCTGCACTTTTCCGGTCTGGTCAATATAAGCGACCTTCACTTGTTGACGGCGTTTCTGGAGCGGATCGATCGGCGTCATATCCCCCGACAGGAATTGCAGGAAGTCATAACGGTACTTGAAGTTCCGCTTCAGTTCCTTAATGCGCGTTTTCTCGTCCCCCGTAACATTCATGTGCAGGTGGACAAAGGTGGCCCGGCCTCCCGAAGCGCCGACGGCCCCGATGACCTGTCCCATCTTGACATCCTCGCCTTGATCGACGGCAAGGCTCGATAAGTGGCCGTATTCGGAATAGACGTTTGCATGCTTGAGGACGATATGATTGCCCAGCGCCCGTCCGCGGTCTTCGATACGCCTGAATACCCGGCCGTCGGCGATGGCCACCACCGGCGTGCCTTGCGGCATGGCCCAATCGGTCCCTGTATGAATATACCCGTGGCGCTGCATCTCCCTTAATCTCCCAAGGTACGTGTAGCGGCTGGCGAAGCCGACGGTAATCTTGGGACAATCGGCTTCCTTCGGCATTTGCGGGGACAACCCGGTTTCAAAGATACCGGCTGCGATAAGCTGGGATTCGAAGGCAGGGTCTCCTGTCGTTTGACAGGCCGCCAACAGGGAGGCCGCCAGCACCAGGGGCAGATTTTTTCCGATTTTGGATAAGCATAACGGCAAAGACATTCGGTCCGTCTCCGCTCAAAAAAGAAACAGATGACACTTCGAATTCTTTATCGACCGGCGCATTATATCAAATTTTGGCGTTTACTTACAGGCCGCTTTATTCATTCAGGGTCCAGTCATACCGGTCCTCTTCGATGGAGCCAACCCCGGCCAACTTCGCTTTCAGGTCGCCATCGGCATGGGCGCGGAGGTGGGCGATAACGCCTTCCTCGGTGCCGCCGAAGTCGTCCCTGAACCAGTCATAGATGCTGGATACAATTAACCGTCCCCCGATAACGGTGGCGCCCCGGGGGTGGTTGACGTATTCCCGGGCCGCCTTGGCCAGCAGCCTTTCGGAATTGGCCGCCGTAAAAGCCTCGGCCTGCAGGTTGGGGCAGCCCACCGAGGCGCAGTTGACGGCATAGTGAAGGCGCGGGTCCTTCCAGAGGGGCCTGAGGATGCGGTGTTCGATATCGTCCAGGCTGACCGCTTCCGCCTCGATGCTCAGCAGTTTCCGGCCCCAGGGACCATCGGCGAAAAATCCCGGCGAGATATCGATGTCGCGGATCGATTGAACCGGATAATGATCGAGGATCACTTTTACCGTCAGCGCGTTATAGAGGTTGATCCAGAAAGCCCGCTGTTCGTTGCGGTTCAGTCCGCTCACCGGGGCCGCCGCCAGGGAGGCCAGATATCCCGTAAGCAGCCCCTTGTCCGTTGCCGCCACCCGGCCATAAGCGAACCGCGCGATGCCGCCGTCGTCCAGGCGCAGGTAGCTTTTGAGAAGGGTATCCCAGGAACCATGATCGATGGTTTGAACGGAGGCCGGGTCATGGGCCGTCCAACGGGCCCACAGGTCGGCGGCGGGCGCCGCCAGGGATACCCCCGGCATCAACCACAACAAGGCGGCGGCAACAATCCGGATCATCACGGCCATTGCTATTTTTCCCCGTCGCCCCCGCTGCCCGGCAGTTCCAGGCGGAAGATGGTGCCGTCATCGCCGGAATGGGCGAGGGCGATAGAGCCCCCGTGGGCCAGCATGATGTCGCGGGCGATGGTCAGACCGAGACCGGTTCCCGTGCGGCCCGAAGAACCGGTGAACGGCTCGAATATCTGCTCTTGGGCCGCCTCGGAAATGCCGGGGCCGTTGTCGCAGAAATCAATGAGGATTTTACCGTCGCTGTGTTCGGCCTTGACCTCGACCTGGGTCGAACCGGCATGCAGGGCATTGAGGCCGAGGTTGCTGAAGACCCGGAACAACTGGCCCCGGTCGGCGACCACGTCCAGGTCGAAGGGGACGGCATTCTTCCACGAAAAACCCAATATCTCCGGTAACAGCGGCTGCACCTCGGCCCCGGCCTCGGCCACCAGTTCGTGCAGGTGGAAGAGGGTCGGATCGAGCACCGGCTTGGGGTTGGCGACATAACTCAGGGTCTGGCTGCACAGCACCACGGCGCGCCCGATGGCGTCGTAAAGCCGGGGCGTCACCGCCTTGACTTCCGGGTCCTCGATCTTGGCCAGCCGGTCAGATACCAACACCGCCGTCGACAGACTGTTGCGCAGGTCATGGTTGATCTTGGCCACCGCCGCCCCCAGGGTCGCCAGCCGCGTCTTCTGCAACAAGGCGGCCCGCACTTTGTCCTGCATGACCGCCAGTTCCCGCTGGGCGGTGCCGATCTCATCGGTGCGGCTGCTGGACGGTATGGAAGGAACCGATTTCTCCGGATCGGCGCGGAAGGCGGTCATGCTTTCGGTAATGCGGCCCATGGGACGGACCAGCAACAGGTGCAGGCTCAGGTAAACCAGCCCCGCCGTCAGGAACGATATGACCAGGGACAGATTGAGGATACGGCCCGCGTAGGCGTACATGGCCTGGCGCATCGGCGCTTCATCGAGAATGACCTCAACGGTAATCTTGGGATTCTTGGGCGAAGTGCCGATGACCCGGAGTATCCGGTTCTTGTCCTGGACCAGGACCGCGAAGGCGTCACTGATCCATACCGGAAAGCGGCTTTCCTTGAGGTCGATGGTGAGATCGATATCGCCGGGCATGTTCTTGCTGATGGCCAGGATTTTACGTTCCGGCGACTTCAGGATAATGCCGTAGGAGTCGGAATGGCTGAGCAGTTGTTCCTTGAGGGCGTCACTTACCAGGCTTTTGGGCATGGATTCGATGGCCAGGGTGGCCAGTTGCGCCTTTGAGATATGGTCTTCCAGATAGACCTTGCGGAAGCGCGAGATGGACGGCGCGAAAATGAGGATTTCCGAAAGCATGACAAAGGCCACCGTCAGCACCAATAATTTTGCTGACAGACCGATCTTCAGGCGGGAACGGTTTTCCGTGATATTCGGCATGATTTAACGATACACCATCAGGCGGGCGGGCGACCAGCGGCGCCGGACCTGGTCTCTAGCCGAACTTGGCGAGGAAGCGAACCATTTTCTTGGTCCGCTCGCTGAACAGTTTGGGTGTGTAGAAGGTGCCGGCGGCCCGCTTGCTGACCTCGCCCAGGGTCGGATACGGCGCCACCATACCGGCAACGGCGCCGATCTTGAGCTTGCCGGTCATCGCCAGCACCCAGGTCTGGATCAGGTCACCGGCATGGGGTCCGGCGATCCCGGCCCCGAGGATTTTCCCTTTCGGCGTCACCAGAACCTTGACCAGACCGTCGGTTTCCCCTTCCGCCTGGGCCCGGTCGTTTTCGGCAAAAGGCCACCGCAAGACTTGAAACTCGACACCTTGCTCTTGCGCCTGTTGTTCGGTGAGGCCGACCTGCGCCACCTCCGGCGCCGTATAGGTAACCCAGGGAACATTGGCCATGCTGGCTTTGGCCGGCAGGCGGAACAAAGCATTGCGGATGACGATACCGGCATGGTAGCCGGCGACATGGGTGAACTGATAGCTGCCGGCGACGTCGCCGATGGCAAAGACCTTCTTGTTGCTGGTCCTGAGGCGATTATCGACGCCGATGCCCTGCGGTGAATAGGCGATACCCGCCGTTTCCAGACCCAGGCCGTCGACATTGGGCCGCCGCCCGGCGGCGACCAGCAGATGGGAGCCTTCGATACGCACGTCCGAGCCATCCTGTTCGATGGTGACGACCAGGCCGTTGCCCGCTTTCTCCACCTTGGCGACCGTGACGCCTTCGCGGATGTCGATGCCGTCTTCATGCAGCCGCTTGCGCAGCACATCGACCAGTTCCGGGTCATCCTTGGGCATGATGGAGAACATCTCCAAGACCGTCACCCGAGCGCCCAGGTGGCGGTGGGCCTGGGCCATCTCGATACCAATGGGGCCGCCGCCGATAACGATCAGGTGGTCCGGCACGGCGCCCAGGCTGAAGATGGACTCGTTGGTATGAAAGGAAACCTCATTGAGGCCCTCAATCGGCGGCACGAAGGCCCGCGAGCCGGTGGCCACGACAAAGCGCCGGGCCTGGATGCGGAAGCCATCGGCCTCGACGGTTCTGGGGCCGTCGAAGCGGCCCTCGGCCTGCACCACTTTGACGCCCAGGCCTTCGAAACGTTCCACCGAGTCATGCGGCGCAATGGCGCCGATGGTGTCGGCAACGTGGCCGTAAGCCCTGGCCCCGTTGACCACCGGCTGGTTGGGACTGATACCGAAACGGCCGCCCCGGCGCACGGCGTCCGCCGCGTGGCCGGCGGCCAGCAATGCTTTCGAGGGCACACAGCCGTAATTGAGGCAGTCGCCGCCCATCTTGCCCTTTTCGATGAGCACCGTGCTGGCCCCCATCATGGAAGCCCCGGCCGCCACCGAGAGGCCGCCGGAGCCGGCGCCGATGATGCAGAGATCGACCTTCAATTCTTCTTTCATGGCAGACGCCCCAACTGAGAAATTAATTTAAGACTTCTTGTATTTCTTATAAATCACCGGGATCAGCGACAGCAGCGCCAGCCCGGCGATCGGCAAGAGGATTTCCGGATTGAAGATAATGCCGAGGTCGGGAGTCCCGCCGGCTTCGAAAATAGCCCCCAGGCCATTGCCGACGCTGGCGTAGACCGCCGTCCCCGGAATGATGCCGAAAAAGGTGCCGATAATGAAAGTGCGCAGCGGCACGCCCAGCAGGGCCGGGACCAGATTGACCAGCCAGAACGGGAACAGCGGCACCAGGCGCAGGACCAACAGGTAACTCAGCGCGTTTTCGCGGAAGCCGTCTTCCATCTTGCGGACGGCCGGTCCGGCTTTTTTGTGGAAATAATCAGCACAGGCATAGCGCGCCGCCAGAAACAATCCGATGGCGCCGAGGGTCGCCCCGATGACGACGCACAGGGTTGCCTGGGAGACGCCGAATAAAAAGCCGCCGGCCAGGGTCATCCAGACGCCGCCCGGTATCGACAGGGCGACGACCACGGCATAGACGCCGATGAAGACGGCCATGGCGGCGACCTGGTTGGCGTCGCGCCAATCCAACAGCGCCTGGCGGTGTTCCCGCAGGGCATCGAAAGACAGATAGTCGTTCAAGCCGAAAGAAAAGAAAGCCACAAATCCGGCGGCGATCAGCGCCAACGGCAACAGCCGTAACGGATTAAAGGGTTTAGCCGGGCTTTGCTTTTCGCTTTTTTCTTGTATTACGTCCATACCTCTGGAGCCTTTGGTGTTTCTGGGGACATCCCAAAACGGTTTAAATTCTGGCCTGTTTTGGCTGTTCCTCCCCCCCGGCACCTGTGTTTTTATAGAAGATGCTCATCAATGCAGCCATTCAATAATACGTGACTGTAATGTGATGCCTAAGAAACATTCTAAATCCTTTTACCGCCAGCGTTGACTTCGTATCCCCAAAACCTTATACAGCGGGGCTAATTTTCGTCGGAGATAGCTAGTGAAACGTACATTTCAGCCCAGTAAGATCGTCCGCAAGCGACGTCATGGATTCCGCAGCCGCATGGCGACCGTCGGTGGCCGTAAAGTCCTGGCCAATCGGCGGGCAAAAGGACGCAAGCGCCTTTCCGCCTGAACAGGTATGCCGTGGCCCTTTCCATCCCGCGATTGAAACGGCGTACGGAATTCCTAAAGGTAGCCGGTGCGCGCCACAAATGGGTGGCTCCCGGTCTTATCCTCCAGGCCCGCCGCCAGACCCCGGGTAACCCGCTTCAGGAGTCAGCATGCCCTTTTCGCGTCGGATATACGGTCAGCCGCAAGGTCGGCAACGCCGTCAAACGCAACCGGGCCAAACGCCGTTTGCGCTCGGCCGTCACCGCTGTTCTGCCGGACCACGCCAAGGAGGGCTTTGATTTCGTCATCATCGGCCGGGCCGCGACCTTAAGGCGGACCTTTCCGGCCCTGCTCAATGACCTGGAAACGGCCTTAAAGAAACTGGACGCCTATCGTTAGGCGCACTTGAAACACCGGCCTCCCCTGAATTTTGAAAGGGACGCCACAGAGGATAGCAACCGCCATGACGCTGGCACGGAAACTCTTAAAAGGAATGGTCAGGGGCTATCAGCTGCTGATTTCCCCCGTGCTGCCCGGCAGTTGCCGGTTCGAACCGACCTGTTCCGAATATGCCCTGCAAAGCATCGACCGCTTCGGCCCCGTCAAGGGATTGTGGCTGGCGATCAAACGTTTTCTGAGGTGCCACCCTTGGGGCGGCGCCTTTTACGATCCGGTGCCGGAGACCAAAGAGGAAAAGCCCGCTGGCGGCTGTTCCCTGCACGGGCATTCGGTTTGATGATGAAGGAAAGAACGACTATGACGTCCGGCCAGGAGACCCGTAACCGATGATTGATAACCGCAACATGATCCTGGCGGTCGTTCTGTCCATCGCCATTTTGATGGGCTTTGAATTCTTTTT
>JADHTD010000036.1 GCA_016776525.1 Rhodospirillales bacterium | reverse complement strand
ACGGCCAGGTGGAGGACTGCCTGAAAGAAGCCGAGATGATCGTCTACTGGGCCAGCGACCCGGAAACCACCAACGGCGTCTATGGTTCCTTTGAAGGCACCGTGCGCCGCCAGTGGGCCAAGGATCTCGACATCAAGATGGTGCACATTGACCCCTACCTCAACGATACGGCAGCCTGGCTGGGCGGCAAGTGGCTGGCACCGCGCCCGGCCACCAGCCCGGCGATGGCCCACGCCATTGCCTATGTGTGGATGAACGAAGGGCTATACGACAAAGACTATGTGGCCGAGCGCACCACCGGTTTCGACAAGTACCAGGATTATGTCTTAGGCGACGAGGACGGCATGGCTAAAACGCCGGAATGGCAGGAAGCGGAAACCGGCGTCGCCGCCCGGGACGTCCGCGCCTTGGCCCGTGAATGGGGCTCCAAGAAAACCTACCTGTCGGCGGGCAGTATGGGCACCACCTTGGGCGGCGCCTGCCGCTCGGCCACCGGCATCCAATGGGCGCGGGCCATGGTCTGCCTGATGGCTATGCAGGGCCTGGGTAAACCGGGCATTAACTTTGGCGGCCTGCAATTCGGCTCACCCATCGATTACAACTTTTATTTCCCGGGGTACGCCGAAGGCGGCATCAGCGGCGACCTCAATAATACCGCCAGCGCCGTCAATCTCTATCAGCGCATGCCCCACCTGATCAGCATGAACCCGGTCGGCCAGACGATCCCCCGCCTGCGCATGCCGGAAGCCCTCAAGGACGGCTATGCCGAAGGCTATCCCACCGATCCCCGTTCCATCGAAGGGCAGTTCTTCAAGTTCACATATCCGGCGCCGGGGCATTCGACGGTGCGCATGATGTACAAATACGGCGGCTCCTACATCGGCACCCAGGCGGAAAGCAACCGTTACATCAGAATGTACCAGTCCGACGACATCGAGTTTGTCGTCAACCAATCGATCTGGAACGAAGGCGAGGCCCGCTTTGCCGATATCATCTTGCCGGCCTGCACCAACTTCGAACGCTGGGATATCGGCGAATGGGCCAGCCCCATGGGCTACGGCTTCCAATGGATCGGGCAGTTGAACCACCGCCTGATCAGCCTGCAACATCCGGCCATCGAACCGTTGGGTGAGTCCAAATCCGACTTCCAGATTTTCTATGAGATTTGCAAACGCCTCGGCCACAGCGCCTATTTCGCCGAAGGCATGTCGGAACTGGATTGGGTGAAGCGGGTCTTTGACGCCTCAGACCTGCCGCAGCATGTCAATTGGAAGGATTTTCTCAAGAAGGGCTACTTCGTGGTGCCCAGTGAAAAAGAAGAGACCCGCGCCCCCACCTCGTATAAGTGGTTCGCCGAGGGGCGCAAGAAAGACGTGCCGGAACCGCATCCGCTGCCCGGCTCCTACGGCGAGGACTTCCGCGAAGGGTTGCAGACCCAGTCCGGTAAGATTGAGTTCGAAAGTTCCAGCCTTAAACGCTATAGCGATGACCCTGGGCGTCCGCCCTTGAACCGCTATATCCCGTCCTGGGAAGGCCTGCAAACCACCGACCGGCTTGCCAAATATCCCTTGCAGCTTATGACCCCGCATGCGCGCTACAGCTTCCACACCAAGGGCGACGGTAAGGACAGCGCCATCAACGATATCCGCGACCACCGGGTCGAGATCGACGGTTATTTCTACTGGCTGGTGCGCCTGCACCCGGACGACGCCGTCCAACGCGGCATCGCCGAAGGCGACTTGGTGAAAATCTATAACGACCGCGGCGCCGTCATCTGCATGGCCCGCCTCACCAACCGTTTACAGCCGGGTGTCGTGCACTGCCGACAGGCGTCCGCCGTTTACGACCCGCTTGGCAAGCCCGGCTATTCGGCGGACAAGGCGGGTTGCATCAATCTGGTAACGCCGAAACGCACGCAGACGGAAAAGACCCATGCCTCGGCCCCCAACTCGTGTTTGATTGAAATCGAAAAATGGGACGGCAGTCCGGATATTCCGGACATGGCGGCGGCGGAGTAATGGCCATGACAAAATGGAACCTGATCGTCGACGTTGAGAAGTGCAACAACTGCAACAACTGTTTCCTGGCCGTCGCCGATGAATACCAGGGCAACGACCACCCCGGCTATGCGGCTCCGATGCCCAAGCATGGCCACCACTGGTTCGATATTCTGCGCCATGAACGGGGCCAGGGACTGATGACCGATATCGCCCATGTGCCGGTGATGTGCCAGCATTGCGACGATGCGCCCTGTATCCGCGAAGCCCACAACGAGGCCATTGCCAAGCGCGACGACGGCATCGTCATCATCGATCCGGAGAAGGCCAGGGGCCAGCAACACCTAGTCGAGGTCTGTCCCTACGGGGCCATCTGGTGGAATGAAGAATTGGGGCTGCCGCAACACTGGATATTCGACGCCCATCTGCTGGACCGCGGTTGGAAAGAACCCCGCTGTGTGCAGTCGTGTCCGACCGGGGCGCTGAAATCCCTGAAGGTGGACGATGACAAGATGGCTCAAGTGGTCGAAGCGGAAGGCCTGGAAGCCTTCAACCCGGAACTGCCGACCCGTCCCCGCGTCCATTACAAGAATCTCTACCGTTATAAGACGTGCTTCATCGGCGGCAGCATTGCTGTTGTCGTGGATGGCGTTGAGGATTGCCTGGAAGGGGCGACGGTGTTGCTCTACCACGACGGCGAGCGGGTTGCCGAGGCCTTCACCGATACTTATGGCGATTTCAAATTCGACAAACTGGAGGCGGGCAGCGGCGGCTATACCGTGGAAGTCATGCACCCGGACTATCAATCCAAGACCGTTTCGGCGGAGTTGGGGGAAAGTATCACCCTCGGCGTCATCCGCCTGGATGGGAGAGGCTAGTTATATAAATCTAAGGGAGGAGTCTTTTTAAAATGAGCAGGAAAATTCATAAAGGGATCACAAAACCGACTGCCGGCACCGTCACCCGGCGGCGTTTCGTGCAGACGGCCGGCGGGGCGGCGGCTGTGGCCCTGGCCCCGGCCGTGTTCACCACCCGCAAGGCTTACGCAGCGGGCCGCCCGTTGAAGATCGGCTACGTCAGCCCGAAGACCGGGCCGCTGGCTCCCTTCGCCGAAGCCGATGACTATGTGGTCGGGCAAATCCGCAAACTGGTGGCCGGGGGCATCAGCGTCGGCGGCATCCAGCATCCGGTTGAGATCATCGTCAAGGACAGTCAATCCAACCCCAACCGCTGCGCCGAGGTTGCCTCTGAACTGATCCTCAAGGACAAGGTCGACCTGATCACGGCGGCGGCCGCTCCGGAAACCACCAACCCGGTGGCCGATCAGGCGGAGATCAACGAGGTGCCCTGCGTTACCACCGACTGTCCGTGGCAGCCTTATTTCTTTGGCCGGGGCGGCAACCCGAAAAGCGGCTTCGACTGGACCTATCACTTCTTCTGGGGTTTGGAAGACGTCATCGCCGTTTTCCATAACCTGTGGGGGTCGTTGGACACCAACAAGGTGCTGGGCGCCCTATGGCCCAATGATGCCGACGGCAATGCCTGGGGCGACAAGAAATTCGGTTTCCCGCCGGCTTTTCAGAAAGCCGGAATCAAGTGGGTCGATCCGGGCCGCTATCAGCCGCTGAGTGACGATTTCTCGGCGCAGATTTCCGCCTTCAAAAAAGCCGGGGCCGAGATCGTCAGCGGTAACATGATCCCGCCCGACTTCACGACCTTCTGGTCGCAGGCGGCGCAGCAGGGTTTCAAGCCGAAGGCGGTGACCATCGGCAAGGCGCTGCTGTTCCCCTCAGCCGTGGAAGCCCAGGGCGACCGGGGCGTCGGCCTGTCGAGCGAGGTCTGGTGGTCGCCGCACCATCCGGTTAAGTCGGGTCTCAATGGAATGAGCGCCCGGCGGATGGTCAATGACTTCGAAGCCAAGACCGGCAAGCAGTGGACGCAGCCGCTTGGTTTCCGGCATGCCCTCTTTGAGGTCGCCCTGGATGTGCTGAAGCGGGCCAAGGACGTCAATTCCCCCGCCGCCATCCGCGATTCCATCGCCGCCACCAATTACCAGTCGATCGTCGGCCCGGTGAATTGGGGCAAGGGCCCGGTCCGCAATGTCACCAAAACGCCGCTGGTCGGCGGCCAATGGGTGAAGGGAAAAAGGCACAAATATGACCTACAGGTGGTCAACAACCAGACGGCGCCCAACATCCCGATCCAGGGCACCTTCAAGCCGATTGCGTAATCGTGCACAGGGCCTTTAGGGAACAAAGATTCGAACGAGACAACAACGATTGCCTAATAACAACAAACGTACAGAAACAATCATCACACAGGGGAGTAACGTAAATATGTTTACTAAAAAGTTTTATCTGGCACTTCTGGGAGCCGTTTTGTTTTTCGGCATCGGCGGGGTAAATCCAGCCAAGGCCGTTGACCTCAAGCTATCCCATTTCCTGCCCCCCGGGCATACCATGCATAAGGCCCTGTTGACCTGGGTCGATGTGGTTAAGAAAAAGTCGGGTGGTAAGATCAACATCACCATTTTCCCAGCCGGACAAATGGGGCCGATGCCCCGTCAATTTGATCTGGCGCGGACCGGAGTCGCCGACATGGCCCTTTCCCTGCATGGCGGAACCCCCGGCAGGTACCCGATGACGGAAGTGGCGCAACTGCCGTTCCTGGTTAAATCCAGTGAGGTCGCCTCCCGCGCCCTGACCGAGCTGACGCCCAAATACCTGGCCAAGGAATACAAGGGCATGAAGGCGCTGTGGAGTATCAACGTGCCGCCGCTCAATCTCAACATGGCGAAAAAGAAAATCTCCAAGGTTTCCGATTTCAAGGGTCTTCGTATTCGTCATGCCGGAAAGATTTTCGCCGCCGTCGTCAAGAAACTGGGCGGCACCCCGGTTGCCGTGCGTCCGGCCCAAGCTGCCGATGCCCTGGCCAAGGGTACTGTCGACGGCGCGCTTTTCCCCTTTGAAGCCGCCATGGCTTTCAAGCTCGGCGCGGTTTGCGATTATGTCGTGACCCCGGGATTTGATTCGGCAACCTTCTCGCTGATGATCAACGAGGCCAAGTACAAATCCCTGTCCGCCGAGGAACGCAAAATACTCGACAGCACCACCGGCGTGAACGAAGCCGGGCGCATCGGCGCTTTGCTGGACAAAGCGGAAATTAAGGGCCGCGAATACATGGCCGCCAATTCGACGATCATCACCCTCAAAGGGGCCGAACTTGAAAAATTCAGGAATACGGTGAGCCCCGTAACCGAGGAGCTTCTCAAAGAACTTGAGGCCAAAGGCCTGCCGGCCCGCGAATTCCACGCTAAATTCAAAGCCATGAACGCCATGTAAGGATAGGCGTTTGCGGTAAAAATTAAGTGGAATCCAAAAATATCATGGATAAGGTGGCGGCGTTCCTCAGGGATGCCGCCGCCTGTGCCCTGGCCTTTATGATGCTGTTGACGACCGGTGATATCCTTTTGCGCTGGGTCGCCAACTCGCCGATTTTCGGGGCTTTCGAACTGGTCGAACTGAGCCTCGTCGCCCTTGTTTTTCTGTCTCTGCCGATCGTTTTTATCAACAGCACGCACATCGTCGTCAACGTCCTGGACACTGTGCTGCCAAAACCAATGCTGCCCTGGCTGGATGTCGCCGGGGCGGTGCTGTCCCTGTGCTTCGTTTCCCTGATCGGCGTCTTTATGTTCCGCTTTGCCTATGACGCCTACCAGTTCGATGACCGCACCATGGATATGGCGATGCCGGTTCTCTGGTTCTGGGCGCCGGTGTTCTTCGGCGTCATCGCATCTGTTTTGACGTGTCTGGTGGTGGCTTATCGCCTGATGCGCAAACGGCAACCGTCCCGGGGGAACAGCGCATTATGACGCCGGAAATGATCGGTGGGGTCGGCATCCTTGTTCTTCTCGGCCTCATTCTGCTGCGCATACCCGTGGCCGTGGCCATGGGACTGGTCGGCTTTGCCGGGTATGTCGCTATTGAGGGATGGACGCGGGCGACGCTGGTCATTGGCGGCCTGCCGCGGGAACTGATGACCGGCTACGCCCTGTCTGTGGTTCCGCTCTTCGTCCTGATGGGCGAGTTTGCCAACGCTTCGGGCTTGTCACGGGATTTGTACCAGAGCGCCAATGCCCTTTTTCGCGGCCGGCGGGGGGCTCTTTCCCTGGCGACAATCGGTGCCTGCGCGGGGTTTGGCGCGGTTTCCGGTTCTTCCATGGCGACCGCCGCCACCATTGGCCGAGTTGCCATTCCCCAGATGCGGGAAGCCGGTTATGACGTGCGCCTCGCCGCCGGCACCGTGGCGGCGGGCGGGACACTGGGCATCCTTATCCCGCCGTCGGTAATTTTGCTGATCTATGCCGCCGTCGCCCGGCAATCCGTGCCGGTGCTTTTTGCCGCCGCCATCATTCCCGGAATATTACTGACGTTGTTCTATATCGCCGTGGTCGTTGTCCAGATACGGCTGCGCCGGGAAATTGCTCCGACTGTTGAAGTCGGAGCAATTGGCAGCATCTGGCGGGATTTAATCGCCCTTTGGGAAACGGCGTTTTTGTTCGGCGTTTCCGTTGGCGGTATTTATCTGGGCTGGTTCAGCCCGACCGAGGCCGCGGCCATAGGAGCCACTTTGGCGCTGGTGACGGGGCTCGTCCGCCGCCGCCTGGATATTAAGAAAACCATGCAGGCGCTGAGGGCCGCCACCGAAACCACGGGCATGCTTTTCTTCATCATTCTGGCGACCATCATGTTCACCTTTTTTATCGTCCAGTCGCAGTTGCCGGTGGCCTTCGCCGGATGGGTCCAGGGCCTGGACCTGGGAACCTTCGGCGTCATCCTGATCCTGACGGCGTTTTATATCGTGCTGGGGTGTTTCCTGGAAGGCCTGGGCATCATCCTGATTACCACGCCGATCTTTGCCCCGTTGGTGCTGGCCAGCGGTTTCGATATGGTTTGGTTCGGTATTTACCTTGTGCTGATTGTCGAACTGGGCCTGATTACCCCGCCTGTCGGCCTCAATCTGTATGTCATCGCCGCGCAGTTGCCTGACACCAATATGAAAAAGATTTTTGCCGGTGTTATGCCGTTTACACTGGCGCTGGTATTCATGATTTTCCTGTTGGCCCTGTTCCCGCAGATGGTGTCATGGCTGCCGGCAATGCTGTATTGATAGACGGGATATCCTGACCATGCCGCTTCTTTCCCTGCAGGGCGTTTGTAAAAGTTTCGGGTCGCTGACCGTCGTCGATCAGTTGTCCATGCATCTGGACGAAGGCGAGGCCCTGGGCATCATCGGGCCCAACGGCGCCGGTAAGACGACGATTTTCAATATCATCACCGGTGACCTGCAAGCCGATGCAGGTTCCGTCGCTTTTGACGGAGCCGAGGTCAGCGGCCTGGCGCCCCACAAACGCTGCCGGTCGGGCATCGGGCGCACCTATCAGATTCCCCATCCCTTCGCCAAGATGTCAGTGTTCGAAAACCTCTTGGTCGGCGCCGTCCACGGTAACGGGGAACGGGAACGGGACGCCTACGGCCATTGCGTCGATATCCTCGAGCGCACCCACCTGACCGGCAAAGCCAATGCCGCCGCCGGATCGCTGACCCTGTTGGAACGCAAGCGCCTGGAACTGGCCCGGGCCCTGGCGACCAAGCCGAAGATGCTGCTGCTGGACGAGATCGGCGGCGGCCTCTCGGAACAGGAATGCCAGGACCTGATCGGCACCATCAAGGACATTCATGCCGGCGGCATGTCGATCATCTGGATCGAGCATATTGTGCATGCCCTGTTGTCGGTGGCCGAAAGGCTGATGGTCATTAATTTCGGGTGCAAACTGGACGACGGTGATCCGCAAACAGTGATGGCCAATCCGGATGTGCGGCAAGTCTATATGGGGATCAGCGCCGAATGAGCTTGCTCCAGACCCGCAGCCTTGAGGCCTTCTATGGCGATTTCCAGGCCCTCTTCGGCATTGATATGACGGTGGAAGCCGGGGAAACAGTGGCCATCATCGGCGCCAACGGGGCCGGCAAATCAACCTTCCTCAAGGCCCTTTGCGGGCTGATGCCGGGACTCAACGGGGAGGTTCGTTTCGATGGGCTGGAACTGGGCGACTTGACCGCCCATGCCATCGTCCGCCTCGGGCTGGCCCTGGTGCCGGAAGGCCGCAAATTATTCCAGTCCCTGAGTGTCGAGGAAAACCTGTTGATCGGCGCCCACACCAAACGGCCCGGCCCGTGGACCCTGGAGACGGTCTATGGCTTGTTCCCGATGCTCCACCAGCGCCGGCATGCGCCCGGCACCGACCTCAGCGGCGGCCAGCAGCAGATGGTAGCCATCGGCCGGGCCCTGATGTCGAACCCGAAACTGTTGCTGTGCGATGAACTGAGCCTTGGCCTGGCGCCGGTGGTGATCAAGGATATCTATGAGGTGCTGCCGGAGATATCCGCCCAGGGATCGACGGTGATTATCGTCGAGCAGGACATCAACCAGGCAATGGCCGTCTCCGATAAGCTTTATTGTTTGCAGGAAGGCCGGGTCACTTTGCAGGGTCATCCGGACTCGGTGACCCGCGACCAGATCACCCAGGCCTATTTCGGCATGGAGCAGGCATAGCCATGGAATGGGTTTCAACCATCATCCAGGGCGTGCTGCTGGGGGGGCTGTATGCCCTGTTTGCCACCGGCCTGTCGCTGATCTTCGGGGTCATGCGTCTGGTCAATATCGCCCATGGCGACCTTATCGTCCTAGCGGCTTTCGTCTCCCTGGCCGTGGTTTCGGGCCTGGGCCTCGACCCCTTGATGAGCCTCGTCATCGTCATTCCGGTGATGGCTGCCTTCGGGTACATCCTGCAACGGGGCTTGCTCAATTACACCTTAGGCAACAATATCCTGCCGCCGCTGCTGGTCACCTTCGGGCTATCCATCATCCTTGAAAATGTATTGTTGGAAATTTTTTCCGCCGATAGCCAGCGCCTGCTGGCGGGGGGGCTGGAAACGGCCAGCCTCGCCCTGCCGGGGGGGCTCGCCGTCGGCACCTTCCCGGTGATGATTTTCGTGTCCGCCGTTGCCGTCATCGCCTGCCTGCAATTCATGCTTTACCGGACGGCCCTGGGACGGGTCTTCCGGGCCACCTCGGACGACCAGCAGACGGCGCAATTGATGGGCATCGATAACCGCCATGTGTTTGCCCTGGCCATGGCCGTGGCCCTGGCCATCGTCGCCGTGGCCGGGGTCTTCATGGCGATCCGCACCAATTTCGATCCGTCGGTGGGCCCGGCGCGACTGATCTATGCCTTCGAGGCGGTGATCATCGGCGGCCTGGGCAATCCCTGGGGGACGCTGGCGGGCGGCGTCATCCTCGGCGTTTCGCAGGCCATCGGTGCCAAGATCAATCCCGGCTGGCAGATTCTGGCCGGACACATCGTTTTTTTGGTTGTGTTGGTGGTGCGGCCCCGGGGGCTCTTTGAAAAGGTGCAGGACTTATGAACGGGCATCCGGCCTTCAGTGTCGAACGCAGCACGCGGACCAGCCGTATCGGTTCGGTCATCGGCGCCGTCTTGCTGCTGGTCCTGATCAGCGTCCCCTTCTGGGGCGGACGGGCCGAGATGCGCTTTATCGTCGAGGTCTGCTATTACCTGGCCCTGGCCCAGATGTGGAACCTGCTGGCCGGCTATGCCGGGCTGGTTTCCGTCGGCCAGCAGGCTTTTGTCGGCTTCGGCGGTTATATGCTGTTCGTGTTGTCGATCTTCCTCGGCCTCAACCCGTTGCTGGCCCTGGTCCTGGCCGGGGTGTTGTCAGCCGCCGTGGCAGTGCCGACGGCGCTGGTCGTGTTCCGGCTGCGCGGCGCCTATTTCGCCATCGGCACCTGGGTCATGGCCGAGGTTTACCGCCTGCTGTTCGCCCAGGTCAGCGCCTTGGGCGGCGGTTCCGGCAAGAGCCTGCCGGTGGCCATCGTCAAATCCATCGCCGCCAGTCGCTCCCTGCGCGAGATGACTGTTTACTGGGTCGGCCTGGCCGTCGCCGTTGCCGCCGTCGGCCTGGTTTATGCCGTGTTGCGTTCGCGCCACGGGCTGGCGCTGACGGCGATCCGGGACTCGGAAAGAGCCTCGGAAAGTGTCGGCGTCGAGAACTTCAAGACCAAGCTGTGGGTTTATATCGTCGCCGCCTTCGGCACCGGCATGGTCGGCGCGCTTATTTTCCTGGAAAAACTCCGCATTTCTCCGGATGCCGGGTTCAACCTGCTGGACTGGACGGCCAACGTCATCTTCATCGTCGTCATCGGCGGTATCGGTACCATTGAGGGGCCGTTTATCGGCGTCCTGGTTTTCTTTCTGCTCAGGGAACTGTTCGCCGATCTCGGTAGTTGGTACCTGATCCTGCTCGGCGCTGTCGCCGTCGTTATCATGCTGAAAGCGCCCCAGGGGATTTGGGGCCTGATCGCCGAGCGTTACAACATCCACCTGTTCCCGGTGCACCGGCGTCTGCTTTTGTCGAAAGACGACAAGATTCCCGGTGAAGACTAAGCCCCCGCAAAAAACCGCCGGACGCGGTGTCCGGCGGCAGTCAGGGACTGAAATTTTTAGTTATTTTTTATTTATTGTTGCGGCACGACCTCGTCGAGGATCGAGCGGTCGTTGATCGGCAGCGAGACCGGTTCGTTGCGCAGCGCGGATAAGTCGGCGGCCATATAGACCTCCATCACCATGCGGGCATGTTCCGGCGTCACCATGACCGGACGGTCATAGGTACAGGCTTCCAGGAAATGCAGGGTCTCGTTGTGCATGGGACCAGCATAAACATGATCGACCTGTTCGCCGGGCATGGATGACATCGGCAGTTGGATACCGCTCTTGACGGTGTTGAGGATGACGTCCCGGTGGGTGTCGTCAACGGTCAGCATGCCGTCGGTACAGACGAATTCGATCCAGGTGCCGGAATAGTTGGGATAGCCTTTCGGCATGGTCCAACCGGCGCTGACCGTCAGGGTGACGCCGTTATCCATGGTAATGAGAATGATCTGGGTGTCTTCGCGGTCGGATTGTTCGCGCATGACGCCATCGGCGGTTTGCGAATAGACGCGGATCGGTTTGGCCGGTTCCAGGCACCACAGCACGAAATCCAGGTCGTGGGTGGCTTCCATGGCGGCCGGGGACAATTTGATGCGGCCGGTGATCTTGTCGCCCAGGCTGCGGGTGATGTGGCGGCTGACAACGGCGCTGACCGGTTTGCCGACCAAGCCGTCCTGGATGCTCTTTTTAACGTAGGCGAATTTATGGTTGAAGCGCTGGGAATAACCGATGGTAAATTTCAAATTGTTGTCGCGGGCCAAATCGACCAGCTCGTCGGCTTCTTCCAGGGTCAGCGAAATGGGTTTTTCCAGGAAAACATGCTTGCCGGCGGAAAGGCAGTCGCGGGCCATCGGATAATGCGAGGTCTCCGGTGTCGCCGATATGATGTAGGCATCGATAGCGTCGTTTTTCAGGAGTTCCTTATAATCCGCGGTCGCTGTTTTGGCACTGGTCTCTGCGGCCACTTCCTTGAGACGGTCCGGGTTGGTCTCGGCGATGTGAATTTCATCGACCAGGGCGCTGTTGGTGCACGAATGGGCCCGAATGCCGCCGCACCAACCGGTGCCGATAAGTCCTACGTTTATTGGTTTCATGAGTTCATAAATCCCCAAAGCAATGCCTTGCCGTTCGACAACCATCATTGGTCCGGGCTCGGATGAGCCATACTTTCTGTGAAGGCATAGGCGTAAAATCTGCCATAAGAATACACTCGTTGAGGGGGATATTGGAAATTGCTTTTTCACATAGGGGAATCTGTTTTCCACATAACAATGAAGCAGCCTATTCGATCCCGGTATAGTGAGCGGAGTTCCCTTTCCTGAAGACAGGGTCCTAAAGGGGGCCGGCTTGGGATGCTCATTCCGCTGGTCCCCGCCCAGGTAAACCTTCAAACAAGGCCTCGGCCTCCCTATATCTTATGCATGGCCCCGGCCCGGCTTCACACACTTGTGAGACGCGGGGGCGGATTGAATAGACTAGTATTCAAGGAACAGCCGGCACAGTCCCCCCGCTGCTGTATGGGTGCCCACCATGAATTTCTTTGAGACCCTGATACGACCCGATAAGGAAGAAGCTGAATTTGCCGAGCGGTCGACCGTTATTTCGGCCGCCAACCAGTTGCAGATAGGCGAATTCCAATTCCTGCAATTGGCCTATAAGGAGTGGTACGACCAGGATTTGCCGGAAGCTATGGTGACGAAACTGTTCACCACCTACATGCTGAACAACGACGTGCCCCATTGGGCCCGGCATTATGCCCGTAAAATTCTGATAGGGGCGGAAAGCGGCCTGATTGACGACAGCAACCCGGCTTTTCACCGTTACGACCATGATTACCATACCTCCGTTCCCAACGGGGTCAGGCGGTTCTGTTATGCCGTCATGGTGTTGACCATGATGATCGGCGGCGGTCTCCTGGTCGCCAATATGTCGGTTAAGGAATCGGTTTCCATCCTGCCGCCGTATTTCAATAAGGATGAATTGAAACAAACCGAGAAGACGCTGACCTGGGGACGCTCCGATACCATACCGCCGGCGCGGGATTTGCAACTGAACCGCGGCCCATAATTTCTTCTAATTCAAGGGTGTCCGCTGTTGTCATCGAACAGGCGAGCCGTTAACGTGCGGCCATGTTCGAATTTACCGGTGAATACGAAAAGCTCGTCAATTGGGTGTTCCTGATCGTAACCGGGATGATTGCCTACCACGGCATTACATTCCGCGACGAAGAGGGGAATACGGATTTCGTGCGGCTGCTGTTCGGCTGTATCGCCGCCGTCTTTTTCTTTCTGGTTCTGTTCCAGGACGTTTTGGGCATCGTTCGGTTCTAACGAACCGGCCGTGCTTCCGGCCCCTTAACCCGTTCACCGGACAGCCGGATTTCCGATAGATATCAAGGTTTATAAGTGCGCTGCTTCTTGTCGATTTCAGGAATGCGGAGAAGGCGTTTTTCTTTCGGCAGGTCCAGCTGCTGTTTCAGATAAATGGCGCGATTTTTGACGGTGGCGGCGTCCGGCGTGCCATAGATCACTTTATCGACGATGCCGGGACCGTCGACGGCTTCCGCATCTGTCTTCAACGCATCAATATAATCGGCCAGCGCCTTTTCATAGCGCCCGGTCCGGTCATAAAGGATGCCCCGGTTGGAATAGGCGGCCGCCAGGGTGCCGATGCCGGTGCGGTCGTCGGATTCCAGGCTCTTTTTCAGGTAATCGATGAGAAAGGTGAGTTCCGCTTCCGCTTCCGGGTAGCGTTCACTCTGCAAGTAGACCAGGGCCCGGCCCATCAAGGCGCCCCGGTGGTTCGGCGATATTTTGAGGGCGCCGTCGAAACGATCCATAGCTTCGTCGAACTTACGGTCGGTCAGCAGAATATCGCCCTGGCGGACTTCGTAATCGCCGGGTGGGGATTCCCAGACGGATTTGAAAACCGCCCAGAATGAAAACATGACGAACGTCGAAATGCCGGCGATGATGATAAATCTACGGAGGACTCTGGGGTTCATGATTAAGACTTAAAGAGTTGGGCGGTGTAAAAGAAGGAAAAAACAAAACACAGGAGTAAGGCTGTTATCGTCGCCCGTTTTTTGAGGGCTTCGCGAACGCCATCGTCGATGTCGCCGTGTTTGCGGATGGCCCGGCGGACCGACATCACCCAGATAACCTGGCGTACGGGAAAGAGCAGGGCAAGGCCCAACCCCAACGCCCAAAGCCACTGATAGTCTGCGGTAAAATACTGTTCCATGGAAACGGTGACGGCAATTCTTTCTGATGCTTTATACACTAATCCCGAAGGGCTTCTTCATAGCAGAAGCAATGGGAGACTGACAAATAAAAGGGGGAAGGGCAATGCCCTTCCCCCTAAAATGGCTGACAAACAGCGATTAGTTGCTGGGCGTTTCCAGCGTCGTGTCGCCGATGTCTTCCACCAGGGCCTCGACTTCCTTGTCGGGCACGGTGGACATTTCCATCTTGTAGGCCAAGAACCACATCATGCCTACACCCAGGATCCAGAACAGGATCTGCCAGGCCCAGATGGAGGGCATGCCGAAGGTCCAGCCGTCAACACCGGCATTCGGAGCACCGAAGATATCGTTACCGATAACGGCGCCCGGGCCGATTCCGAAGAACATCCACGCCAGGGTAATGATCCAGGCGATCGGCTTCAGACCGGCTTTTTCCGGTGACAGCGTTGCATGCTCACGCAGGAAGTTGTGATACTTCATGCGATGGGCGGAGTCCGCTTCGTTCTGCGTCATCGCCGAAACGATAATACAGACACCGGCGTTCAGGAGCATGCCCCAACCAGCAGAGTGGATGGTCCAAGGCCAACGGCCCCACGGCAGCGCACCGCCGGTGATCGTTGCGCCAATGGTCTCGGTGAAGATGACCCCCAGCAGACCGGCAGCCAGACCCAGCGTCGCACCCTGACGG
>JADHTD010000035.1 GCA_016776525.1 Rhodospirillales bacterium | reverse complement strand
ATTGTGAGGCAGCGGCCAACCCCTTTTCCGGAGTTGGCCGCTGTTGGTCTCGTTCGATTATAGTCGACACGATATCATGACTAACTTTTTGTTATATCAGAGCGTCAACCTAAAGGCCTTTATCCCAGTCACGAAGCGGTTTTTCGCCACGTTTGCGCGCTGCGGCCATAAACTTCTTGATGGCTTCACGGGCAGGAAGGCCCTTGGCTTCATTCGCCTTCACCCAGTCTTTGGCCAGGTTGGGCAGCAGGTCCACCCACTTTTGCCGTTCAGCCGCAGGCAGAGTGGTAATTGTGGCACCGGCTTTGGCCATCTTATCCAGCGATTTCTTGTAACCTGTCTTCACATCCCTGGCATGGACGGAACTGTATTCCCGGCCCAGTTTTCCAAGAACTTTCTGCACATCAGCCGGCAACCGTTTCCAGGTATCCATATTGACGGCGAAACCACCGATGGTGGGACTGCCCAGGTCGACCAGGGTAATCTGCTTGGCTACTTCATGCAGCTTGAAAGAAAAAGCGCCGTTCGGAATGATCACGGTTCCTTCTGCCACGCCGGTCTGCAACTGCGTGTAGAAGGTCGGCAGTCCGCCGGTCACGAAGACGGCGCCGGTACCCTTCAACCAGGGACCCAGGGCCGTTGCCCCAACCAGTTTCCTGCCTTTCAGGTCGCTTAGTTTCTTCACCGGGAATTTGGTGAACAGATGGTAGGTATCGGAAACCGTGGCACCGAGGAACTTCAGGTTATGTTTGGTCCATTCGTTCATCATGGCGGGAATGGTGTCGTTGAGTTCGTTCATGATTTCAACGGCGACCTCAACGTCGCTGGTCGAAAACGGAACCGCATACATCAGATTCTGCATCGGCATTTTAGCCGGTTCCCAGAGGGCGCCGACCCAACCCATGTCCGATATGCCCTGCTGGACCGCTTCCAAGGTGTCCTTAAAATTATAGAGGACGCCACCGAAGGCTTCCGTCCATTCAATGCGGTATTTGCTGCCCATGGCTTCCAGGCGCTTATTGGAATTGGCAATGACATGGGACTTCAAGGCGGTAACCCAGGGCACGATGGTATTATGGCTCGACGACATAGTGAGTTTGACTTTCTCGACGGCCAGCGCCGGGGTCGTCAAAGTAAAGGCTGCCAGCGCTATTGCCAGCATACCCGTTTTCAGGATTTTCATGATTGGAACCCCCGTGAGTTTGGTTAATGGCTTTTATTAGGGAGCAAATCTAGCACAAAAAGTAGGGTCGTGCAATCGTTTGCATTAACCGGGAGTCTGCTCCGAATACAATGTCAAAAAATCACCCTTGATATAAATATTAGAAGTCTCTAATCTAACCATCATACTTTTTGAGCATTAAAAACAACCCCCCCTAATCAGGTAGTATCAGAATAGGCAACACATTGCCTCGAACAGGGAACTGAGCGTGAAATCACCGGAACTGCACCGCGATTCAAAAACCGGCCATTCCGAGGTCAAGACCACCACATGTTATATGTGCGCCTGCCGCTGTGGAATCCGCGTCCACTTGCGCGACGGTGAAGTCCGCTATATCGACGGCAACCCAGACCATCCCCTGAACGAGGGCGTCATCTGCGCCAAAGGGGCGTCCGGCATCATGAAGCAGTATTCCCCGGCCCGCCTGCTGTCCCCCCTGAAGCGCAAGGAGGGCAGCGAACGGGGCGCCGGTGAGTTTGAAGCCATTTCCTGGGACGAAACCTTTAATATTCTGGAAGAGCGTCTGGCCCACATCCGCTCCACCGATCCCCGCAAACTGGCCTTCTTCACCGGACGTGACCAGATGCAGGCCCTGACCGGGATGTTCGCCAAACAATTCGGCACCCCCAATTACGCCGCCCACGGTGGGTTCTGCTCGGTCAACATGGCGGCCGGCATGATCTATACCATCGGCGGGTCGTTCTGGGAGTTCGGCGGTCCCGACTTGGAACGGGCCAAGCTGTTCGTCATGATCGGCACCGCCGAAGATCATCATTCCAATCCCATGAAAAAGGCCCTGGGCGAGTTCAAGCGCCAAGGCGGACGCTTCATCGCCATCAACCCGGTGCGTACCGGTTATGCCGCCATCGCCGATGACTGGATCGCCGTCAGACCGGGCACCGACGGCGCTCTGTTGCTGGCCATCATCCGCGAGATCATCAAGCTCGGCCTCTATGACCGGGATTTCCTGGTCACCTACACCAACGGCCCGGAATTGATCAACCAGGACCCGCACAGCGACGAGTTCGGCCTCTTCGTACGCACCGACATTCCCATCCGGGAAGGTTGTATCGACCCGCAAAACAAACTGTGGTGGGACGCCGCTACCGATGAGGCCGTCGACAACCGCTGGCCGGACTCCGAGCCCCGCTTGCTGGGCTCCTATACGCTCGACGACGGCACACCGGTCAAGACCTCGTTCCAACTGCTCAAGGAACAGGTCGAACAGTACACCCCGGAATGGGCCGAAAGCATTACCGGCATCCCGGCCGAAACCATCCGCAAGCTGGCCCACGAGATGGGCATCACGGCGCGGGATCAGACCATTGAACTGCCGATCGCCTGGACCGACGCCTGGGGCAACGATCACGAATCGATCACCGGTGCACCGGTCGCTTTCCACGCCATGCGCGGGTTGGCTGCCCATTCCAACGGCTTCCAGACGACCCGCGCATTGGGCATCCTGATGAGCATCCTGGGCACCATCGACCGCCCCGGCGGCTTCCGCCACCGGGCACCGTTCCCGCGGCCCATTCCGCCCTGCGCCAAACCGCCAAGCGGACCGGAAGCTGTGCAGCCGGACACACCGCTGGGCGGCATGCCCCTGGGCTGGCCCGGCCAGCCGGAAGATCTGTTTGTTGATGAAAACGGCGGCCCGGTGCGCATCGATAAAGCTTTTTCCTGGGAATACCCGCTGTCAGTGCACGGCCTCATGCACAACGTCATCACCAATGCCTGGCGGGGCGACCCCTACCCCATCGACACGCTGTTCCTGTTCATGGCCAATATGGCCTGGAATTCGACCATGAACACATCCGGTGTCCGCGACATGCTGACCGACAAGGACGAGGATGGTACCTATAAAATTCCCTTTATCGTCGTCTGCGACGCCTTCCAATCGGAAACCGTCGACTTCGCCGACCTGGTGTTGCCGGATACCACCTATCTCGAACGTTATGACGTCATGTCCATGCTGGACCGCCCCATTTCCGAATTCGAAGGCCCGGTTGATTCCGTGCGCCTGCCGGTACTGCCGCCGAGCGGCGACTGCAAACCCTTCCAGGAAGTCATCATCGAGATGGGCTCGCGGCTGAAACTGCCGGCCTTCGTCGACGACAACCAGGATCGTAAATACCGGGACTATCCGGATTTCATCGTCAATTACGAAACCGAACCCGGTTCCGGCATCGGCTTTTTGGCCGGTTGGCGCGGCAAGGGCGGTGAGAAATTCATGCAGGGCGAGCCCAATCCCCGGCAATGGGACATGTATGCCCAGAACAACAACCACTTCCATTACGAACTACCGCGATCTTACCAGTACATGCGCAACTGGAACCAAGGCTATTTGCAGTGGGCCGAACACCATCGGTTGATCCGGCAAAGCTCTCCCATTCTCATCCACCTCTATTCCGAGGTCTTGCAGCGGTTCCGCCTCGCCGCCCAGGGCAAACGGCCCGGCAGGCAGCCGCCCGACCACCTGCGCAAGCGCATCGAGACCTATTTCGACCCCCTGCCCTTTTACTACGAACCGCTGGAATCGCAGTTGGTCGATACCCGGACCTATGGGCTCAACGCCATCACCCAGCGCCCCATGGCCATGTATCATTCCTGGGACAGCCAGAATGCCTGGCTGCGCCAGATCCACGGGCACAACACCCTGTTCGTAAGTCCGGCCGTCGGCCATGACGGCGGCTTCGAAGACGGTGACTGGGTGTGGGTGGAAAGCCCCTGGGGCCGCATCCGCTGCGTGGCAAGCTTTTCCGAAGCCGTCGAACCGGGCACGGTGTGGACCTGGAACGCCATCGGCAAAGCGTCCGGGGCTTGGGGCCTTGTCCCCGATGCCGACGAATCCCGCAAGGGATTCCTGCTCAACCATCTGATCTCCGAGGAACTGCCGCCCCATGAAGCCGGTGAGCATGTCTCCAATTCCGACCCGGTCACCGGACAGGCCGCCTGGTATGACCTTCGGGTCAAGGTCACCAAGGCCGAGGCACCGGAAGGTGCCGTCACTTCCCTGCCCCAGTTCCCGGCCATGCGACCACTGCCGGGCATGAAGGCCTTCGGCGGGCGGGTGCGGGCTTTCTTCGCCGGACGCAACGGAGCATAGGGCCATGACCGATACCTATGCCAAACAGCTCGCCCTGGTCATCGACCTCAATACCTGTGTCGGCTGCCATGCCTGCGTGACCAGTTGCAAATCCTGGAACACCTCGGGCTGGGCCGGCCCACTGACCGATGAAAATCCTTACGACAAGGACCCTACCGGGGTTTTCTTTAACCGGGTGCAGACTTATGAGGCCGGCACCTTCCCCCATACCGAGACCGTCCATTTTCCGAAGTCCTGCCTGCATTGCGAAGATCCGCCCTGCGTTCCCGTCTGCCCGACCAAGGCCACCTATAAACGCGAGGAAGACGGCATCGTCGTCGTCGATTACGACAAGTGCATCGGCTGCAAGTATTGCTCCTGGGCCTGTCCCTATGGCGCCCGCGAGTTGGACGAGAACGAAGGCGTCATGAAAAAGTGCACGCTGTGCGTCGACCGCATCTATGACACCGACCTGCCGGAGGCCGACCGCAAACCGGCCTGTGTGCTGGCCTGTCCGCCCGGGGCCCGGCTGTTTGGCGACATCACCGATCCCGACAGTGAGGTCTCAATCGCCATCCGCGAAGAGGGCGGCTATCAGCTGATGCCCGAATGGGGCGCCAAACCGAGCAACCATTACCTGCCGAAACGCAAAACCAAACGGGTCATTCACGACGACGAACTGGTGCGCGCCGACAATCCCCTCAAAAAAGAAGGCCCGCTTCCGAAGGCCGACGAAAAATCGCCGTCGCTGGACGACGTCACCAGTTGGTAGGGAAGGATTTAAACTCACATGCGACCGGCATTTTCCGTCATCTTCCTCACCACCCTCATTGGCGCTGGCCAGGGCTTATTCCTTGCCCTCATCGCCGGTCAATTTTATTGGGTTATCGGCGCCACACCGGCCCAAGAAGCCGCCAATTTTTATGCCCTCGGCAGCCTTCTCTCCCTCTGTCTGCTGAGCACCGGTTTGTTCAGTTCCTTTTTCCATCTGGCCCACCCGGAACGGGCCTGGCGGTCGGCGGCGGCCTGGCGCACGTCTTGGCTGTCGCGGGAGGTTATTGTCCTGCCGCTGGTCATGGGACTGCTGGTCGTTTACGGCGGTTTGCACTGGCTGGACTGGCATCCGGTGCTAATGACCTTCGGCAATATGAAGGACCTGGATCTGTCCATGGCCGTCGGTTACCTGGGTGCCGGGGCGGTTATCATGCTGTTTGTCTGCACGGCGATGATCTACGCCTGCATGAAATTCATCCAGGAATGGGCCTCACCGGTAACGGTGCTGAATTTCACCCTCATGGGCTCGGCGTCGGGTTTTGTATTGGTCACCGCCTACGCCGGGATTATGGGAAGTCCGCTGTGGGATTTTTATGCCGGCGGCGCCTTGGCGTTGACCGTCCTGGCCCTGTTTGGGCGTTTGGCCAGCCTGCTGCGCAACCGGATGCTGAAGCCCATGTCATCCGTTCAAACGGCCATCGGCGTGCGCCACCGCAACCTGCGCCAGATAACCCGCGGTTTCACGGCGGGGGCCTTTAATTTGAAGGAATTCTTCCATCCGGGAAATCCAAGCCTGCTGCCCCTGCTGACCGGTTTTTATGTAACCGCCGCATTTGCCGTACCCATCCTTTTGATGGCCGTCGGCTGGCAGCTTCAATCGACGGCACTTTTCGGGCTGGCCTTTGTCGTCCAGTACGCCGGGCTGGTTGCCGAACGCTGGATGTTCTTCGCCGAGGCCCGGCATCCCCAGAACCTGTACTACCAGAAAGTCGCCTGAGCCCTATTCACTGATGTGTTCGGGCATGCGGTCGTCGGCCTTCGAGCGGCTGACAAAAACCAGGGCGCTGACGACGATGACGACGCCGACCAACTGCCATGAGGACAGGGTTTGATCGAGCAGAACAAAGGCCGTGCCGACGGTGGCAACGGGTTCCATATTGGACAACAAACCCGTTTTCGCCGCCCCGATAAATGCAATCGCCGCGAAAAAACCGATCAGGGCGAAGGCAAAGACGATATTCGACAGCACGAAACCAACCCAGCCTTCCAGGGTGATCGGCAGCGTATATGCTCCAAAAATATTAATGATGATGACCATGGTTACAGTGGCGCTGGCGGAGATATAGAGTGTCACCTGACGGGGATCCTGGCCGTGAATCATGCGGCTGCTGACCGTTGAAACAATAGCCAGTCCGACAGCGGCGGCGACGGCAAGCAGCATTCCCGTCCTGTCCAGGCTGTCAAATTCAACCCCCAACACCAGGCCCAACCCGACAAAAGCAACAAATGCCCCACCAATCAAAGTTGGCGTCAATTTCTCCCAACCCAGCACTGCCAGGAAAAAGAGGGTGAGGATCGGAAATAGAAAGAAAATCAGGATAGCGACCGGCAAGGGAAGAGATTTAAAAGCGCTCAGCAGGGCCAGCGCATAAACGGCTGTAATGAATCCGAGTATGACGGCGACAATCCCCTGCTTGGGGGGTAGAGCAACCTCGATGCCCCGCAACTGCAAGATCAGGTACAGCGCCAGGGCTGGCAGGATAAACCGAAACGCCATCAGGGTTATCGGGTCACTGCCTCCCCGATAGGCAAGCCCGGTAAGAGCATTGGAAGTGGCAAAACAAATAGCACTGCCAAAGGCCAGGGCAATACCCCAATTTTTATTGATATGTTCCACGGCGAAAAAGTTGCCCCTTGAAGTGTACGGAGCGGCTTGTTCCCACTCCCGAGATACTGGATAAATGTTTAGCTTCCTATTGCACAGATATATTTAGCTTTTAGGATTGCAGTTCTGTCCGCCCCGTTAAGGTTTGGCCTTTGGCTGGAACACTATATTATTGCGACTCAATATTATGGTAATTCTCTATAAGCCCTTGTTTTATCCGTGAAAATATGTAACCATTTATTTACTTAACAATGACTGCCCAGTAGCGGGAGAACAAATAAAAATGACTGAAATCCTTGAAATCATTGGTTCTCTTGGCGTCGTTCCGGTCGTCAAGATCGAAGACGCAGGGCAAGCCCTGGACTTGGCCGACGCCCTGACGGATGGCGGCCTGCCGGTGGCTGAAATCACCTTCCGCACCACTGCCGCCGAAGCCGCCATCACCAGCATCGTTGATGCCCGGCCGGACATGCTGGTCGGCGCTGGGACGGTGCTGACCACGGAACAGGCCGGACAGGCCATCGGCGCCGGCGCCCGCTTTATCGTCGCCCCCGGCTTCAACCCCACCGTCGTAGCCTATTGCCAAAAGCACGATACACCGGTCTTCCCCGGTGTCTGCACGCCGACCGATATCGAGGCGGCTTTGGGCTTCGGCCTGACGGCGCTGAAATTCTTCCCGGCCGAGGCCTTCGGCGGCCTCAAGACCCTGAAGGCCCTGGGCGGGCCCTATGGCAACGTCAAATTCATACCCACCGGCGGCATCAGCACCAACAATCTTGCCGACTATCTGGCCTCGCCCAAAGTGCTGGCCTGCGGCGGCAGTTGGATGGTCGCCGCCGATATGATTTCCGGCGGTGAGTTTGAAAAGATCAGCGACCTGACCCGGGAAGCCGTGGCCATCGCCAAAGACGCCAGGAGCGGATCATGAGTAAACGCATTGTCACCTTCGGCGAGATTATGCTGCGGCTGAAAACGCCGGGCTTTGAGCGCTTTTTCCAATCTCCCTCCTTCGAAGCGACGTTCGGTGGCGGTGAGGCCAATGTAGCGGTGTCCCTTGCCAACTACGGTCTCGACGCCGCCTTCGTTACCTTGCTGCCGGATAACGACATCGGCGACGCCTGCATCGGTGAATTGCGCCGATTTGGGGTCGACACCAGCCTCATCCAGCATGGGCCGGGCCGCATGGGTATATATTACCTGGAAACGGGGGCCAACCAGCGCCCGTCGAAGGTGGTCTACGACCGGGCCAATTCAGCCATCGCCGAAGGCCAGCCCGGCGCCATCGACTGGAAAGCCGTTTTCGACGGCGCCGACTGGTTCCACATCAGCGGCATCACGCCGGCCATCAGCGAAGGCGCCGCCGCGCTCTCGCTGGAATCGGTGAAGGCGGCCCGCGACCTGGGCGTCACCGTGTCGTGTGATTTCAATTTCCGGGGCAAGCTGTGGAAATGGGGCAAGACGGCACCTGAGGTCATGACCGAACTGGTCAAGTTCGTCGATGTCGGCATCGCCAACGAAGAAGATTGTCAGAAATCCTTGGGCGTGCATGTAGATGTTGCCGTCGAAAGCGGCGAACTGGACACCGCCAAGTACGAAGCGCTGACAGCCAAAATGATGGAAACTTTCCCCAACCTGACCGACATGGCGATCACGCTCCGCGAAAGCCGCAGCGCCGATACCAACGGCTGGTCGGCTTGCCTGCGCGACGCAGACGGTTTCCGCCTCAGCCGCAAATATGAGATCACCGACATTGTCGACCGGGTCGGGGGTGGCGACGCCTTTGCCTCCGGGCTAATCTGCGGCCTGCTGACCCGCAGCGACAAACAGGAAGCGTTGGAGTTCGCGGTG
This sequence comes from Rhodospirillales bacterium, assembly GCA_016776525.1. Classification (GTDB taxonomy): domain Bacteria; phylum Pseudomonadota; class Alphaproteobacteria; order Rhodospirillales; family JADHTD01; genus JADHTD01. The sequence continues at coordinate 5,971 of JADHTD010000035.1, read as the reverse complement.
GCCGCCAGCTGCCTCAAGCATTCCATCGGCGGTGACTTCAACCGGGTCAGCGTCCCCGAGGTCGAAAAGCTGATGGGCGGCGACGCTTCCGGGCGCGTCCAACGATAGAGCGACAAGGAAACGGAGAGAAACATGTCCGACAATAAAGTCGCCCTGGTTACCGGTGGCCGCCGCGGTATCGGCCTCGGTATCGCCAAGACCCTGGCCGGGGAAGGCTACGACATCGCTTTTTGCGGGGTCTCCGATGAAGCCGAAGATGCGGCAACCGAACTGCGCGATCTCGGCGTCGAGGTTTTGTATGTGAAGGCTGATATTTCCAGCGCCGCCGACCGCCAAACCCTAATCAATTCCGTCAAAGGAAGATTCGGCCGCCTCGACGTGCTGGTCAACAATGCCGGAGTCGCCCCCAACGCCCGCGACGATATCCTGGAGGCCGGCGAGGAAAGCTTCGAACGCCTGATGCGGATCAACCTGCAAGGCCCATATTTCCTCACTCAGTTGGCGGCCAACTGGATGATCGAACAGAAACAGGCCGATGATGCCTTCCAGGGCACCATTATTTTCATCACCTCGTTCTCGGCAACGGTGGCCTCGGTCAGCCGCGGCGAGTACTGCATCAGCAAATCAGGCCTGACCATGGCTGCCAAGCTGTATGCGGCGCGCATGGCTGAATACGGCATCATGGTTTACGAGGTCAGGCCCGGTGTTATCGCCACCGACATGACCTCATCGGTCAAAGAAAAGTATGACAAATTGATCGCCGAAGGCCTCTTCCTGCAACCCCGCTGGGGGGAGCCGGAAGATATCGGCAAGGCCGTCGCCATGCTGGCCCGCGGTGACCTCGCCTATTCCACCGGACAGGTCATCATGGTCGATGGCGGCCACCAGATTGAAACCCTTTAAAAAGCGAAGTAGACAGCCATGATCGATATCGACACCACTTTGACGCCGAAAGATTTATCGGCCTCGTTGAAGGAAATGTGGCGGCTGTCCGCCATCAAGATCCGCGCCCTCGAAGACCGCTGGGACGCCGATGCCGGAGCCCCCGTCTTCACCGTCGAAGGCAAGTATTCCAGCCGCGGTTGGACCGAATGGACACAGGGCTTCCAGTTCGGCGCCGCCCTGTTGCAGTTCGACGTCACCGGCGATGAGGAAATGCTTACCCTCGGACGCGACCGGACCCGCGACCGCATGGCTCCGCACGTCACCCATTTCGGCGTCCATGACCACGGTTTCAACAATGTGTCGACTTACGGCAACCTTCGGCGCCTGATGAGCGAAGGGAAAATTCCCGACAATGCCTGGGAACGGGAATTCTACGACATGGCCCTGAAAGCCAGCGGCGCCGTACAGGCCCGGCGCTGGACCGACCTGGATGGCGACCTGGGGTATGTCTATTCCTTCAACGGTCCTCATTCCCTGTTCGTCGACACCCTGCGCACGTTAAGAGCCATGGCCGTCGCCCACCTTCTGGGTCACCGGCTGTCGGGTGAACATGACGAATCGGTGTCGCTGTTGGCCCGCATGGTCCGCCACATCCGGGCCACCGATAAGTACATCGTTTTTTATGGCGAGGGCCGCGATTCCTACGACGAATGGGGCCGCACCTGCCACGAAGCCATTTTCAACCTCAACGACGGCCAGTTCCGCTGTCCCAGCACGCAGCAGGGCTATTCCGCCTTTTCCACCTGGACCCGGGGTCAGGCCTGGGCCCTGACTGGCTCGGCGGAACTGCTGGAACTGTTCAACGAAATGGACGACGCCGACTTTGCCGAGACCCTGCCGCGGGCCGAGGTTATGGCCATCCTTGAACGCTGTGCCCGGGCGACGTCGGATCATTATATCGAGAACACTCCGACCGACGGCGTTTGTTATTGGGATACCGGCGCGCCGGGGTTGGCCAACCTGCCGGACCACAAAACCTCGCCGTCCGATCCCTTCAACGACTTTGAGCCGATCGACAGTTCGGCCTCGGCCATCGCCGCCCAGGGACTGATCCGCCTGGGCGGTTACCTAGACGGCAAAGGCGACAGCGAAGCCGCCACCAAATACCGCCAGGCCGGGCTGACCGTCCTTAGGAGGCTACTGGAAGAACCCTATCTCAGTACCGACGAGAGCCACGAAGGGCTTTTGCTGCACAGCATTTACCACCGGCCCAACGGCTGGGACCATATCCCGGCCGGTCACACGGTGCCGCACGGTGAATCCTGCATGTGGGGGGACTACCATCTGCGCGAAGCCGCCCTGCTGGTCCAGCGACAGGCCGACGGTCAGCCGCCCTATCGATTCTTTAACGGGTTTTTGTAGGGCACAGCTCGCCTGTCATTAAAGAAAATAATTTTCCCCAACCTAAATAGAAACAGTGTTCATACCATGAACACTGTTTCTATTTAGGTTCCATTCTTTGAGTTAGCGTCTTTCTATCTCCACAGTCCGGCGCTTTTGCGAACTACATAAGTGAAAAAAAATATGATCAGCAAATACGGGGCAGCGGGTCGCCTTCGGGGCGGGTCAGAAGACGCCGCCCGCCGAACGGAGTCTCGATTTCGATAAAGCGGTCCGCATCGTCGGTGACGGTACCGATGATCGCCGCTTGGCTCCCCCGGGAATCGGCGCGCAGGGCCTGTAAGGCAGCCTCGGCTTGCTCAGCCGGACAGACCGCCACCAACTTGCCTTCGTTGGCGACGTGAAAAGGATCGAGGCCCAGCAATTCCCCTGCCCCCTTTACCGCATCGGAAACCGGTACGGCGGCTTCAGTGATCAGCATACCGACGCCCGAAGCCTCGGCGATTTCGTGAAGCACTGCCGCCAGGCCGCCACGGGTAGCATCGCGCATTACCTTCAAGCCCGGCACGGCTTCGGTCAGGCGCTTGGTCATGGCGTGCAGGGCGGCGCTGTCCGATTTAAGTTCCGGGCCGAGGTCCAACCCTTCGCGGGCCGCCAGGATGGTCAGGCCATGATCGCCGACGGTGCCGCTGACCAGCACGGCGTCACCGGGACGAGCCTGTTCGCAGGATAGATCAATGCCGTCCTTCAGCCAGCCGATGCCGGTGGTGGTGATAAAGACCCCGTCGGCCTTACCCCGTTCGACCACCTTGGTGTCACCGGCAACGACGGGCACACCGGCGGCGCGGGAGGCGGCGCCCATGGACCGGACAATCTTTTCCAACAACGCCACTTCAAAGCCTTCCTCGATGATGAACCCAGCGGTCAGCGACAGCGGTTCGGCTCCCATGACGGCGACGTCGTTAACCGTTCCATGCACCGCCAACTGGCCGATATCGCCGCCCGGAAAAAACAAGGGTGTCACCACATGACCGTCGGTGGAAACGACGATGCGGCCGTCAACCCGGTCGATGACAGCGCCGTCGTTGCGCCGGGCCAGTTCCGGATTGTCGAAGGCGGCCATAAACAGGTCGCTGATGAGGCGATCGGTGGCCAGGCCGCCTGACCCGTGGGTCAGTTCGATGCAATCCGGTTTTTTGGTCATGCCGACAACCGCCGGGCATCGCGGCGGAACAGATAGGCTGCCGCACAGGCCCCTTCGCTGGAGACCATGCAGGCGCCGACCGGCTGTTCCGGCGTGCAGGCCTTGCCGAACAGGACACAGTCTTCCGGTTCCTTGGCGCCGCGCAGGACCGACGGGCATTCACAGGATTTCGGCTCGGGAACGACCCGGTATTGCAGTTCGAAACGGCTTTCGGCATCAAAGGCCGCAAAGTCATCGGCTAAGCGATAGCCGCTGGCGGCAACCGTTCCCAGGCCGCGCCATTCGAAACTTTCGCGCAGCGCAAAGACCTCGGCCATCAAGGCCTGCGCCTGTTTATTGCCGGCCCCGTCCAGGGCCCGCCCATAGGCGTTTTCTACACCGGCTTCACCGGCATTGAGGCGGCGCACGGCCCGGAGCACGGTATCGAGCATATCGAGCGGCTCAAAACCGGAAATGACGATGGGGCGTTGGTAATGCCGGGCAACGCCGGCAAAGGCATCGGCGCCGATCACACACGACACATGACCCGGACCGATCAGGCCGTCAATGCGTCGTCCGTCCTCGCCATCGAGCACGGCGGTCATCGCCGTCACGGTCACCACGTGGTTGCAGAGCACGGAAAAATTTTTGATACCCTCGGCCCGGGCCCGTTTCACCACGGCCGCCGTTGCCGGGGCCGTCGTTTCAAAGCCAATGGCCAGGAAGACCACCTGGCGGTGCGGGTTGGCGCGGGCCATTTCCAGGGCATCCAGCGGGGAATAGACCATGCGCACATCGGCGCCTTCGGCGCGGGCACGGGTCAGGCTGCGGCCCGGTCCTGCGGGTACCCGTAGCATGTCGCCGTAACTGGTCAGAATAACCTCTTCGCGTTGGGCCAGTTCCATCGCCATGATGAGCCGCCCGACCGGCAGCACACAGACCGGACAGCCCGGCCCGTGAACCAGCTTCACCGGGTCCGGCAACAGGTCGGCCAAGCCGTTGCGGGCAATGGCATGGGTATGGCCGCCGCAGAATTCCATGATCCGGTAGTGCCGCCCGGAGTCGGCTTCTTCATGGATGGCGGCCACCAAGGCCTCCGCGTGGCGCGGATTGCGGAAACCGTCACTCAGAATTTTCCCGTTCATGATGCCGCCGCCTCTTTGGCACGGGCCATGGTTTCGAACATAGCTAGGGTTTCCTCTGCTTCGTGCCGGTCGAGGCGGGACAGGGCGAAACCTACATGGATGAGGACAAAGTCACCCACCGCCACATCGCTCAACAGGTCGAGGGCGACTGTCTTTTCGACGCCGCCCAGGGCCACCCGGGCCAGGTTGCCGTCAAGCAGTTCGATCACTTCCATGGGGACGGCTAAGCACATGGCGTCGGTCCTTCACGATCTATGCTCTCGTGGCCCTTGAGGCTCCAGGCGGCGACCCAGGCCTGGCCGAGGCTGACGCAGGAATCGCCGGGGGATAGCAGCCGGTTGCCGTAGACGTGCAGTCCGGCGTCCTGCAATCGTCCGCTCAGGATCCCCTTCAACACCTTATTCAGGAAGCAGCCGCCGGAAAGGGCGACAGTGTTTACGCCGTTTTTCTTGGCCGCAGCAATGACCCAATCGGCCAGCGCCGCCGCCAGCGTACCGTGGAACAGGTTGGCCCCCGGCCCCGGCTGCATATCCGACAAGGCTTGCAACAGGGGCCGCAAATCAAGCCGGTTATCCTCGGTTATCCGCCAGCCCCGGTCCAACACCCGCGGCGCATCGGCCAAGGCCTCTAATTCCATGGGAGCCTGTCCCTCAAAGTCTGCTTGCAGGCGCAGTCCAAGCAGGCCGCAGGCGGCATCAAACAGGCGGCCGGCGCTGGACGTTCGGCGGCAGGTCTTCGATTGCATGACCGCCGCCAGCAGGTCGGCACCGGGTTGACCGGCAAAGCGTTGGTCAATTTCCCCGGCGCGGCCCAGATCAAAAAGCGCCGCCGCCGCCATCCGCCACGGGGCGCGGGCCGCCGCATCGCCGCCGGGTAACGGCAACGGATTGAGATAACCCAGACGCCGCATGGCTGACCGTTCTACAGCCATCAATTCGCCACCCCAGGAACCGCCGTCCGTACCCATGCCGAAACCATCCAGAGCCAGGCCGATAAAAGGGTCCATCAGCCCATGTTCGGCAGCAACCGCCGCCAGATGGGCGTGATGATGCTGCACACCGAGACCGGGCACGCCACAATCATCGGCTATCCGGGTCGAAATGAAATCCGGGTGAAGGTCGTGTCCAATAAGACTTGGTTTCCCTTCCGCTATAACGGCGTCAATCCTCAGTCCGTGCCGCCGCAAGGCAGCTGGCTCGTCCAGGTTTTCCCCGTCGCCATCGACAATGGCCAAGTTACCGTCGATACGGGCGACGGTGGCCTTCATGAAAGCGCCGACGCCCAAAGTCGGCGGTAGGGAGACGGGCAGGTCGATAATGACCCTGTCTTCCAACAACCCCGCTTGGCGGGCCACGGC
>JADHTD010000034.1 GCA_016776525.1 Rhodospirillales bacterium | reverse complement strand
CATCATCCAGCCGGGCGACATGATCTTCCTCGATATCATGCATTCCTTTAACGGCTACCATACGTGCTATTACCGCACCTTCATCTGCGGCATCCCCAACCAGGCGCAGCTGGAAGCCTACGAACAGTGCTCGAAATGGGTCAGCGCCTCCATCGACGCCATCAAGCCCGGCGTGCGGGTCGACGAGATCGCCCTGGTCTGGCCGGAAGCCAAGGAATTCGGCTACGCCAACGAGGACGAGGCCTTCCTTTTGCAATTCGGCCACGGCATCGGGCTCAGTTTGTGGGAACGGCCGATCATCTCGCGCCGTTACCTGGGCCAGGAAACCATCCTCAAGGAAGGCATGGTCTTTGCCGTCGAATGCTGGAAGGGGGCTTCCGACGGCTCCGGGGCGGCCCGCATCGAAGAGGAAGTGGTGGTTACCGCCGACGGCTGCGAGATCATCACCAATTTCCCCAGCGACCACCTGATTTCCTGCGGCCTGCCGGGCTGCGAGTTTTATTGATCGGTAGCTTCGACGGTTAGTAGAGGCAAACAGCATGGATCGTATCTGGGTCACCCTGATCACCGGCTTCCTGGGCAGCGGCAAGACCACCTTGCTCAATTCGCTGCTGCGGCATCCGGACATGTCGGACGCCGCCGTTATCGTCAATGAATTCGGCGAAATCGGCATCGACTACGATCTGGTCGAACAGAGCGACGAGCAGGTCATTCAACTGGCCAACGGCTGCCTGTGCTGTTCGGTCAAGGGCGACCTCATCGATACCTTCCGCGACCTCTATATCCAGCGCCAAGCCGGCACCATCCCGGATTTCAGCCGGGTCATCATCGAGACCACCGGCATCGCCGATCCGGGGCCGGTGTTGCAGATCATCCTGACCAACCCGATGGTGATGAACCACTATGCGCTGGATGGCGTGGTGGCCACCGTCGATGCGGTCAACGGCGTCCATTCTCTGGATACCTTCCCGGAATGCGTCAAACAGGCGGCCATCGCCGACCGCCTCATCCTCACCAAGTCGGACCTGGTCGAGGGCATGGACCATGACGCCAGGATCGATGCAGTGCGCCACCGCCTGCGCGCCCTCAATCCGGCGGCGCCGATCGTCGAGACCCTGGGCCGCGACCTCGACCCGGACGATCTGTTCGGCACCGGAATGTTCGACCCGGAGACCAAGCAAATTGACCTACAATCGTGGTTGCAGCCGGACCTCTACGAGGTCAATGACGATGCCGGGGCAGGGGATATGACGGCTGACAATGCCGAAGAACCCACAGCCGAGGCCGCCGCGTACTACGCCGAACACGGCCATTCGATGGTCACCGGCCATGCCCATGGCGAGGCCATCAAGTCCTTCTGCATTGTTCGCGACCAGCCGATGTCCCTGGATACCCTGCGCCTGTTCCTGGAAGGCCTGACCAACGAAGCCGGGCCGGACTTGCTGCGCGTTAAGGGCATCATCCACGTCGCCGAACGCCCCAGCCAACCGGCGGTCATTCAGGGGGCGCAACAAATATTCCATTCCCTGGATTGGCTCGACGACTGGCCCAGCGACGACAGGCGCACGCGCATTGTCTTCATCACCCGCGGCATCGAGCAGGACTATATCGAGGATACTTTTGAATTGATCGAGCGCGTCGCCGGACGCACCGCCGAACTACGGCAAAGCGCCGCCCTTATGTCTTCGGGAGCTTGACCCAACCGGTAGGGGTCGAGTCCCAACAAAAAAAATAAGGAATCTAACTATGCCGAAAATCGTCAACCTGAAACCGGACGCCCCCTGGCAGGAAATCCGCTCGACCCCCAAGGACTGGGAGAAGGTCGGCGAAGAGGCCCTCCGGCGCATGCATTACCATCTGCACCTGGTGCGGGCCTTTGAGGAAACGGTGGTTGAGCTGGAAGGCGAAGGCCTCGTTAACGGCCCGGCCCATTCCAGCATCGGCCAGGACGGCGGCGCCATCGGCGCCATGTCGCTGCTGGGTACCGGCGACCAGATCACCGGCTCGCACCGCGGCCACCATCAGTTCCTGGCCAAGGCGCTGCGCCACATCGACGATGGCTCGGTCGACCCGGTGACCGGTGATATCCCCGACACCATCAACACCCTGCTCAACAGGACCCTGGCCGAGATCATGGGTCTCGCCGATGGCTACTGCAAAGGCCGCGGCGGTTCCATGCACCTGCGCTGGGCGGAAGCCGGGGCCTTGGGCACCAACGCCATCGTCGGCGGCGGCGTACCGTTGGCCAACGGCGTCGCCTGGGCCAAGAAGCGCCAGGGCAACGGCGACACGGTCTTTACCTTCTTCGGCGACGGGGCGGTCAACATCGGCGCCGTGCCGGAATCCATGAACCTGGCGGCGCTCTATGACCTGCCCATCTGTTTCTTTATCGAAAACAACGGCTATGCGGTGTCCACCACCCTGGAGGAAGAGACCCGCGAAACCCGTATGTCGTCGCGCGGCATGGCCTATGGCATTCCGTCCTTCCGGGTCGACGGCATGGACCCGGTGGCGGTGCGCATCGCCGTCGAAAAGTCCCTGGAGATCATGCGTTCCGGCCAGGGCCCGGCGATTATCGAGGCCCGCCTCTACCGCTTCTTCCACCACGGCGGCGGCATCGCCGGCAGCGCCTTCGGCTACCGTTCCAAGGACGAGGAAGCCCAATGGCGCAAGCGCGACCCGTTGCTGCGCCTGACCAAGGAACTGACCGATCGCGACTGGCTGACGGCGGAAGCCGACCAGATCATCCGCGCCAAGGCCCAGGAAACCATGGCCGCCGCCGCCGCCGCCATGACCGAAAGCGACGGCAACCTGCGCCGCGTCGTCCAATCCCTGTGGCCCGACCCGGCCTTCCGCGACGAAGGCCTGCGCGGCGATCAGTCGGAATTCGACGGCGTCCGCTTCGAAGAACTGGAAAGCTTCACCGGCACCGTCGCCGATGTGAAATTCATCGACGCCGTCTCCGCCGTCATGGACCGCCGCATGGGACAAGACGACCGCATCTTCTGCATGGGCGAGGACATCCACAAACTCAAAGGCGGCACCAACGGCGCCACCAAGGGGCTGGCCGAGAAATATCCGGACCGCATCATCCCGACGCCGATCGCCGAACAGGGATTTTCCGGGCTCTGTGGCGGCGTTGCCATGGAAGGCACCTACCGCCCCGTGGTCGAACTGATGTATGCCGACTTCGCCCTGGTCGCGGCGGATCAGTTGTTCAACCAGATCGCCAAGGCGCGCCACATGTTCGGCGGCGACACCCGCATGCCGCTGGTGCTGCGCTCCAAATGCGCCATCGGCACCGGTTACGGCTCGCAGCATTCCATGGACCCGGCCGGGCTCTATTCCAACTGGCCGGGCTGGCGCATTGTGGCCCCCTCGACGCCGTTCGATTATGTCGGGCTGATGAACAGCGCCCTGCTGTGCGAAGACCCGGTCTTGGTTATCGAACATGTCGGGCTCTACGGCGCCACCGGGCCGGGGCCGGTCGATGATCTGGATTATCATATCCCGCTGGGCAAGGCCAAGGTGGTGCGTCCGGGCAATGCCTTCACCGTGCTCACTTACCTGGCCATGACGCCGCAGGCGGTGGAAGCCGCCGACCAGATGGGCCTCGATGCCGAGGTTATTGACCTCAGGTCGCTGGACCGGGCCGGTATCGATTGGGAGACCATCGGCGACAGCATCAAAAAGACCAACAATGTGGTGGTGCTGGAACAAGGACCGCTGACGGTGTCCTACGGGGCCATGCTCACCGACGAATTGCAGCGCCGCTTCTTCGACCACCTGGACCAGCCGGTACAGCGCATCCACGGCGGCGAATCATCGCCCAGTGTTTCCAAGGTGCTGGAACGGGCGGCTTTTGTCGGACCGGAGGAAATCCGCGCCGGTTACGCCCGCATGATGGCCGATATGGGTTACGCATTAGTCGCAGAATAGCCCCTGACGGGTCTATTCTGCTTTATGTTATCCGGACTCGACCCCAACCCAACCGCACCCGGAATGCGCTATAGGGACTCGACCTCAACCCAATGAAGCCTAGGGGTCAAAGTAGGTAACGATAGAAACCAAGGGCCATTGAGGCCCCGCGAGTTAATACGAGCGAGCCAAGCGCGTAGCGCGCCCGGCGATTGAGGGAAATGAAAATGAACAACAAAAAAGGCCGGCCCGGCCTGCGCGGCACCGACCACATCGGTTTCACCGTGCCCGACCTGGACGAGGCGGTTGATTTTTTCGTCAACGTGCTGGGCTGCGAGCCGTTCTATGACCTGGGCCCCTTCGAAGCCGACGACGACTGGATGCAGGAGCACCTCAACATCCATCCCCGTGCCGTCATGCGCCGCTTGAAATTCCTGCGCTGCGCCAACGGCTCCAACTTCGAGATTTTCGAATACGAGGCCCCCGACCAGAACACCCAACAGCCGAAGAACTCCGACGTCGGCGGCCACCACCTGGCCTTCTACGTGGACGATATGGACGAAGCGTTGGCCTACCTGAGGGAAAAGGGCGTGCGCATCCTGGGCGAACCGACGCTCTCCCGGAACGCCAGCAAAGGCCAGACCTGGGTGTATTTCCTGGCCCCTTGGGGCATGCAGCTGGAACTGGTCAGCTTCCCGGACGGCAAGGCCTATGAGAAGGACTTCGACGGCAAACTGTGGCACCCGAAGTTTCCCAGCGACTAGACCCGACCTTAGCGGACGACCCCGGAGCGAAGCGCAGCTTCGTGACTAGCGCCGTTGAGGCGCGCAGCCTGCGTGGCGCTTGAACGCAATTAAATGAAAAAGACCGGGCTCCGCCCAAACCCGCAAAGGGACTCGGTCCCTTTGATCCCTTTGATTGTGTAGGAGGTAAATTAAGTTAGAAAGAAGTGCACTATCGCCTAAATCCGTCGCCACATATGTCACCGTATCCAACAATCTGAGATTAAAACCTGCAAAGGTTAACTAGCCTTTTCTTCAGAGCGAAACCGCGCTCGATTCTGAATGAACCGCTTTGGAGAAGTGCTACGTGCATAGATACGAGCACGTGCCTGGTTAAGAGATGACTCATTCAGGCGCATGGCAAGGTTCTTAGGATCTTGCTGCCTCATCATAGCAGCAACGTCTTCTGAATTTGTCGCCATAAATGCTTTTTTGGGAGAGATTGGCAATGCAATGATCAAACTTGGATCATCAATCCCTTTGGTAAAAACACAAGGGTGATCAGCTAATAACAGATCAAACGAAACATCTGAAAAGTCCCACAGCCACCACTTCATTTTGAAAATTTTTTCACCAACATTTGGATTGTTCGCAATTTTATGAAAGAACGACAAACCAAAATTCTCAATGAGTCCAGGAAACCGTTGCTCTGTCCACTCAACTAGCGTTGGCGCATCACCTTTTTTAGCAATTTCATCATACTCTTCGGGTTGCTGCCCCAGTGTCTTTGCCAAATGGTCTGCGGATTCAGTTTTCAATTTCTGAATAATATCGGGCTGGCGAACACGTAAAGACATCAAAAAACGGACCCAGTCAGACTTCTCTTCATTTGTTAGTGATCGAAGGCCGCATTCAACAAGTTTCTGATGTGCTCTGGCTGCGAGATTATCCACCTGCTTAAAGAATATTATTTCTATAGCCTGTTTCTCCATGCCAGCAACAACAGGCTTGGACAGAGCATATAGATCATCTTCATAGCCTGTGGATTTAGGGGCTCGTCGTGAAGAAGGAAAACCATTCAAATCAAGCCTGAAACCCTCGACTTTTCCGTCGAAAGACCCACTAGCCCATGCACGTAGTAAAAATTGAGGAACGTAGTGATGCTTCATACCTATGCTTTAACACGTTTGATTGGATTGGGTGTGGTGGAATTACTGATTAAGCGGTTGAATTGTGAATAAGGAGTGAGAATTAAGAAACGGGTTCCGGGGCATCGCCCCGGGAGTCTTTCCAACGCGGCTGGGCCGCGTTTTTTTGTGAGTTAGCGGGATAACGGAGGCTGCTTGAGCCTCACTCACCCTCCGGATCGTTCAGCCGGTCGGCCTGGGCGCTGAGGCCGATGGCGATGAGGACGTAATGCAGGGTCACCGGGAACAGGATGATCACCAGATAGAGGAACATCTCGCCGAAGGGCACGGCGGGGTCGTAAAGCAGGTTTTGGCCCGACAGTTCCTCGTTCAATTTCACCGCGAAGCCGGAGATCATCAGCTTGCCGAGCACGGCGTTGATGGCGGCGCTGCTCAGGTAAAAGAGGATCGAAATGCGCAGGAAGCTGAACTTCTGGCCCGGCTGGAGGCGGACCAATTCCCGGCCCATGTTGATCTCGTAAAACCGGGTGGCGGCGAAAATGGTGACCGCCGCCATGGCCGCCAGCAGGAAGGCGGCAAAGAGCGTAATGCCGCTGCTGTAGTTCAGCTCGAAGCAGACGTTGAAAAAGACGAAGGAGGCGACCCCCCAGAACAGTAGAATGGCGAACGGGCCGTGTCCCCTGGCAGCCGGGGGACCGGGGTCCGGGGGAACAGTTTCCTCAGGCCCGTCACTCATCCGGATTGACGTCCGGAAAATCACTCGGCCAGTTGTCCAGCACGCCTTCCAGGTAGGTCTTCACCTTGTCCGGGTCGAGGTGCAGGGAACGTTGGATCTTGTCCACTTCGCCCTGGATTTCCAGCGGAATTTTCAACGAGTCCATAAAGCGGTTGAACATGTTGAACATGCCGCAGATGAAGGTCAGTTCGACGATCTCGTCGGACTTGAACTGCTTGGCGACGATGTCGTAGATGTCGCGGCGGTCGCGCGCCGTATTCTTGGTGACATGTTCGGCCCACAGCACCGCCGCCTTCTCGCGGTCTGAAAGGTGCGGGGAGTCCATGAAGTCGTCGGTTCCGATATCGAGGATTTGCTCATCTGTAATGCCAGCCGCTTGACCAAGCGACGTGTTATGAGCGAATCAATAGGCGCAGCCGTTCACATGGCTGGTCTTGACGACGACCATCTCCTTGATTTTGGTGGTCAGGATGCTGCCGGCGCCCTGGCGCTGCATGACCGCGTTGAACGGCAGGAAGGCCTTGGCGATATGCGGCGAATGCGACAGCACGCGGTAGGAATTGGGCACCCGCCCGAGCATTTCGGTGACGCCTTCAAACAGCTGGGCCAGTTCGCCGTCGGCTGTTTCCACATCCAGCATCGGAATGCGTTCGTCTTGTTCTGACATGTATTACTCCTTTTTAATGTCTTCCGGACTCGACCCCAACCCAACCGCACCTGGAAAAGGCCAGAGGGGCTTGGGGGCTAGTCCCCGAAAAAAAATTACTTCTGTATTTGTTTCATGGTGCTCAAGCGCCGCACAGGCTGCGCTCCCACTTGGTCGCTAGTCGCTTCGCTCCGGTGCCATATTCTAATAAATCTCATTATTCTTTCGGTTTTGCCAGCCAGTGGGGGGATCTTTCGGCGGTTTCCCGTTTCCGGTGCTGTTGGTGGATGGGGAAGATGCGGCGGTCCGACATCATCGCCAGGTCCTCGTCGGCGCTGTTGGCGCACATCGTGTTGATGTCCCTGAGGATCTCTGCCGCCACCGTCTCGCCGTAATACCAGTCCGACAGTTCCTTGTCCGACGGGGTGCCGGGTTGCGCCGATGAGGCCTCGAAATAATAGGCCTTCATCTCGTCGATGGCGTATTTCAGCACCCGTTCCCGGGGGATATCTGTGCGCGGCGGGGCTGTGTCTTCGTCCTTGATGAAGGCCGTCAGGTAAGCCGTCAGGTCGCTCAAGGGCACGCCGGAAATGCCCACCGTGGTGCGGCCGTTGCGCTCTTTTAACCCTAAGTCATACCACATCTTCAGGCGGTCCATTTCCTGGGTCAGCGCGCCGAGGGGGTCTTCGGTGACGTCGGCTTCCTGCAGGCCCGGCCCGAAATTGACCGGACAGGCCCAGCCTTCGCCGTCTTCGGCATCGCCCGTGCCGGGCGGATCATCAGGGAAGGTCTCCAGCACCGGGCCTTCGTCGCGTTCCAGCAGGGCCAGAACGTCGAGCAGCACGCGGCGCTGGAAGTCCGGTTCCAGCGGGGCGCCGAAGGGACGGCCTAACTCAAAAGGCACGACCAGGGCGCGCGGCGGTTTGATCTTTTCCGTGTGTTCGCGGACCAGGCTGATCTGTGTCGTCGCGATCCCGGCCCGTTCGATGTAGTGTGCAAGCCCGCCCACGGCGCGCGTGCATGATGGTCAGACAGGGCACAGCAACACCGTATCGACGGCGTCCTTAATGAAAAGCTTCACCATGTCTTTGACGTAGGGTTCCATTTTCTCCGGCGGCGTCGCCCCCATGAACGAGTAATGGTAATCGGCCAGCGAGCCGATGACGCCCTCGATCTCCAACTCCTTCATACGGTCGATGGGCAGGGCGACGTTGATATCGCGCTGGAAGCCCAGGCGGTCGTAGTTGGTGGAGATGTGGCTCATCACCAGGTCGTTGCTGTCGATGGACTTGGAAATGATGCGGTAATCGGCGCTGGTTTCGTCAAAGGGGGTGTCGGCCCGGTCGTGCATGCCGCCGGTGGAAATGAGGGCGATGCGGCGTTCGGACAACGGTTTGCCTTTGACGAACGGCGTTTCGTCGAAGGTCGGCATGTCGGTACGGGCCAGGAACTTCTTGCGCAGTTCTTCCGGAAATTCTGAAACTTTAACCATGGCGTCGCGCCTCCCTGAACTGATGATGGACATTCTACCAGCTTTCAAGTACTTACTTCAATGTACGTACATTTATGTGCTATACAGACTAATCGGTAAGTGCACTTTAAGTAACGCAAATGCGTCGTCGGGAACGGAGCGAAGCGACTAGCGCCGTTGAGGCGCGCAGCAAGCGCGGCGCTTGAGCGCAATTAAAATGAAAGGTCGCATGAGGACTGTTAAAATCCCGTTCCCTCGGGATTTGCTTTGCGGATATTTCATCATGGCCCTGACACCGGAAGAACGCGAACGCCGCCTGCAAACCCGGCCCTTGCAGAAAATGCTGGGACGGCTTTCCAGTAAGTGGAACGTGCTGGTCATCCGGCGGCTGAAAAAAGGCCCCATGCGGCCATCGGAACTGCGCCGCGACATCGGCGACATCAGCCACAAGATGCTGACCCAGACTTTGCGCGAACTGGAACGCTACGGGCTGGTCAAGCGCACCGCCTATCCGGTGATCCCGCCGAAGGTCGATTACAGCCTGACCGGCTTGGGCGTCACCCTGGTCGAAGCCCTCGACGTGCTCAGCGAATGGGCCCTGGAGCACATCGAGGACGTGGAAACGGCCATCGAGGAATATGACGATCCCGCCGCCGACCCGGACCTTTGAAAAAGGGCAGGGTGGGGCCTGCGGTGATTTTCGTTTTCGAATATTATTGAACCGGACGGCAAGATGCGGCCATACTGGCGGCCGGGAATAATTGTTACCGGGAAAAACCGGGCCGATGACCATAGAAGAACGCCGTGAACAAATCCTCGAACTGGTAAGCCGCCAGGGTTATGTGGCGATTGATGCCCTGGCCCAGCATTTCCAGGTCACGCCGCAAACCATCCGCCGCGACATTAATGAACTCGACCACCAGGGGGTCCTGCAACGCCATCACGGCGGCGCCGGTTTGCCGTCCAGCGTCGAAAACGTCGCCTATGACACCCGGCAAATCCTCCAGCTTGATGAGAAACAGCGGATGGCCCAGCTGGTGGCCGACCATATTCCCGACCGGGCCTCGGTTTTTATCAATATCGGGACCACCACGGAAGCCGTCGCCAAGGCCCTGGTCGACCACAAGGGGCTCCGGGTCATTACCAATAACCTTAATGTCGCCAATACTTTGTCGCAAAATCCGGATTGCGAGGTGATCATCGCCGGCGGCCTGGTCAGAAGCCGCGACCGGGGCATCATCGGCGAGGCGACTTTGGACCTGATCGAACAGTTCAAGGTGGATTTCGGTGTTATCGGCATCAGCGGCATCGATGCCGACGGCACGCTGCTCGATTATGATTATCGCGAGGTCCGGGTGGCCAAAGCCATCGTCCGCAATTCGCGGCGGGTCTTCCTGGCCGCCGACCATACCAAGATCGGCCGCAACGCCATGGTGCGCCTGTGCGGCATTGATAAGATCGATTCCTGGTTCACCGACCGGCAACCGTCGGCGGCCTTGCTGAAGGTGCTCAAAAAGGCCGGCACGACGGTGCATGTGGCCAAGAAAGGCCGTGGATCCGGCTGATTTTCGGAGCCTCAACGAAGCATTTCGTTATTTTCGAGTTCGCAAATATAATTTCGATAAATTTTCGATTGCGAAAATCCCCTTACCGCCTTAAAGTTCCCGGACGGAATTGAAACGGTGGCCCCTGCAACCCGCAAAGGGCGGCAGGAAATCGCAATACCGCCATCGCTAGGACGTGTTTTCGAAGGGGAAAAGAGTGCCCAGAGTGCCCGATAACGACGACATTGACCTGTTCGTCGTCGGCGGCGGCATTAACGGGACCGGCATAGCCCGTGATGCAGCCGGCCGGGGGCTTTCCGTGGTTCTCTGCGAACAGGGCGACCTGGCCTCGGCAACTTCGTCGGCCAGCACCAAGCTGATCCATGGCGGCCTGCGTTACCTGGAATATTATGAATTCCGGCTGGTCCGGGAATCGCTCAGCGAACGGGAAACCCTGCTCAAACTGGCGCCGCACATCATCCGGCCCCTGCGCTTTGTGCTGGCCCATGACAAGCACCAGCGTCCGGCCTGGCTGATCCGGCTGGGCCTCTTCCTCTATGATCATCTGGGCGGGCGGGAAGTTCTGCCGGGCTGCCAGGGCATCTCCTTTGCCGACCATCCGACGGGCCGCGACCTGGTTCCGGGGTTCACCAAGGGCTTCGTTTATTCCGATTGCTGGGTCGATGACGCCCGCCTGGTCGTCCTCAACGCCATGAGCGCCCGGGAGCAGGGGGCGGAAATCCTCACCCGCACCCGGTGTTCCGGAGCCCGGCGCGAAGACGGCCGTTGGCTTGTCACGCTGAGCCCCCGCGATGGCGGTCCTGAGCGCACCCTCCGGGCCAAGGTCCTGATCAACGCCGCCGGTCCCTGGGCCGGGGATTTCCTCAGCGAAACCCTGGACGATGCCAGCCCGCACCCCCTGCGTCTGGTCAAGGGCAGCCACATTGTCGTGCCGCGCCTGTTCGATCATGACTATGCCTATATTTTCCAGAATCCCGATGGCCGCATCGTCTTCGCCATTCCCTATGAAGCCGATTTCACCCTGATCGGCACCACCGACGTCGACTTTAGCGGCGATCCGTCGGAAGCCCGGGCCTCCGACGGGGAAATTGCCTATCTGTGTGAGGCCGTAAACCGCTATTTCCAAACCCCCACAACCCCCGAAAGCGTCGTCTGGTCCTTCTCCGGTGTCCGTCCCCTGTTCGGTGATCCGCAGAAGGACCCGGCGTCGCTGACCCGGGATTACGTTCTCGACGTCAATACGGGTGGAGACGGTGCCGCCCCGCCGTTGCTTTCCGTCTTCGGCGGCAAGATCACCACCTACCGCAAACTGGCCGAACAGGTTCTGAGCCGCCTTGAGCCCTGGCTGGGTAGCGGCAAGGAGGCCTGGACGCAGCGGGCGCCGCTGCCCGGCGGCAACATGATCGGCGTCGGCGCCGATCAATTCCTGGAGGAAGCCCGGGTCCGCTATCCCTGGCTGGACGATAAATTGCTGACCCGGTATGTGCGGGCCTATGGGGGCCGTATCCGTGTTTTGCTGACCGGCGCCTATGCCTATGAGCATCTGGGCGTACATTTCGGGGGCGGCCTGTACGAAGCCGAAGTCCGCTATCTCAGCGACCACGAATGGGCGGTGAGCGCCGAAGACATTCTCTGGCGGCGCAGCAAACTGGGACTGCATGTGGATGCCGCCACCGTCGCCCGGCTGGAAGCCTGGCTGGCGGAGCAAACGGAGCCCCCCGCCGAGGCCGTTCCGGCCACCCGCAAAACCCCGCCTTTGGCGCGGCAGGCTTGAGGGAGGCGTCGATGCAATCACTCACCGCTCTTTCCCCCGCCACCCGCCAATCGATTAAGGCCGTGTTGACCGATATCGACGATACCCTGACCACCGACGGCCGTTTGCGGGCCGCCGCCTATGGCGCCCTCGAACGGTTGCAGGACAGCGGCCTTATCGTCATTCCGATTACCGGCCGCCCCGCCGGCTGGTGCGACCATATCGCCCGCATGTGGCCGGTCGACGGCGTCGTCGGCGAGAACGGCGCCTTCTATTTCCAATACGACCGCCAGGGCAAGGTTATGATAAAGCGCTTCCAGGCCTCCGATGCAGAACGGGCCGCCAATCGCGGGCGGTTGGCTGAACTTCGCGAAAGCATTCTCCGACAGGTGCCGGGATGCGCCGTCGCCTCCGATCAGCTTTACCGGGAAGCCGACCTGGCCATCGATTTCTGTGAGGATGTGCCGCCGCTCCCGGAACAGGATGTCGAGCGCATCGTCGCCCTGTTCGAAGGGGCCGGGGCCACCGCCAAGGTCAGTTCCATTCACGTCAACGGCTGGTTCGGAAGCTATGACAAACTCTCGATGACCCGCCTTATGCTGGCGGAATGTTTCGGGATGGACCTGGATGCCGAAAAGGACCGTATCATCTTCATCGGCGATTCCCCGAACGATGCCCCGATGTTCGAATTCTTCCCGCATTCCGTCGGTGTCGCCAACGTCGGCGATTTCACCGGCCGCCTGGCGCATGAACCGGCGTTCGTCACCGAAAGCCGGGCCAGCGCCGGTTTTTGCGAATTGGCGGAAGCCTTGTTGGAGGCCCGCGCGCTATGATCGGCAGGGCCATTATAAAAGGGTCACCTGGACCTGTTATGGACTGGCCTGGGATTAGTTCCAACGGCCTGCCTGAGGCCGATACTTGTGTCTTATCGGCTTCGGACGGTAAGCTTCATGTCAACCAAACGGCGTTCCGCGCCGATAAGGGGTAATGGGAGGTTTTATCCTTTAAATACAATTGCTTATATCTTATCCGGTATTCGGGGCGCACCCCTGCGCCAGGCCAAGGCCGGGCATGACCAGACAAGCGGCCAAAGAAACGGGGACGTAAGAATTAAGATGACGGTTTAAAAACAAGGAGGAGTTGATGACTTATTTATCCACCAAAGACCGCCTGTTGAAACCGGCCTTAACCGGTTTGGCGGCGGTAATGTTACTCTTGGGAACGTCCGGCCTGGCGTCGGCGGCCTGCATGAAGGACCGGGGCAACCTGGATGTCCGCTATTGCGATGACAACGGCGACCTGGTTGCCGACACGCCGACGGATAAATCCAAATGGCTGGACCCGGACACCCTGGTCTTTTCCTACACACCGGTCGAAGACCCGTCCGTTTACGAGAACGTCTTCACCGAATTCATGGACTATATGACCAAGAAGACCGGCAAGAAGGTCAAATGGTACGGCGCTGATTCCTATGCCGCCCAGGTTGAAGCCATGCGCTCCGGCCGCCTGCATGTGGCCGGTATTTCCACCGGCCCGACCGTTTTCGGCGTCAATCTGGCGGGGTACGTGCCGATCGCCATCATGGGCAAGCATGACGGCAGGTTCGGCTACCGGTTGCAGCTGATCACCCATAAGAGCACCGACATTAAGAAGGTCACCGACATGAAGGGCCGTAAGGTCGCTCATGTTACGCCGTCGTCGAATTCCGGCAACCAGGCTCCGCGCGCCTTGTTCAAATCCATGGGCGTGACGCCGGACGTGGACTACAAAGTGACCTATTCGGGTAAGCACGACAACTCGATCATGGGTGTTGCCAACAAGGATTATGATGTGGCCCCGGTTGCATCCAGCGTCCTCGACCGTATGCACGACAAGGGGATCGTCAACAAAAAAGACCTGCGCATTATCTGGCAGTCCAAATTGTTCCCGACCACGTCTTACGGTTTTGTCCATAACCTGAAACCGGAATTACAGAAGCAGATCACTGATGCCTTCCTGACCTTTGACTGGAAAGGCACCGCCCTGCACAAGGAATTCGGCAAGAAGTCCGACCGCTTCATTCCGATCACCTTCAAGGAACACTGGACCGACATCCGTACCATTCAGGAAACCAACGGCACCAAGTACTCCCAGGAGTCGCTGGCCGGCCTGAAGGTCAAAAAGAAAAAGAAGAAAAAGAAGAAATAAGCGAAACCTTACGCTTTCCGATCACCGCCGCCGCCTTCGGGTGGCGGCGGGTGATTATCCGAATTGAAACATTTAAATTTGAAAACACATAAAATGTCCGGTTTCCCATGTTAGAAATCACCGATCTCGTTAAACAATATCCCAATGGTTTCAAGGCTCTGCACGGTATTTCCATTACCGTTTCCGAACCGCAGGTGGTGGCCATCATCGGCTCATCGGGGGCCGGCAAGAGCACCTTGATCCGCTGCATCAACCGGCTGGTTGAGCCCACGTCCGGCACCATTAATCTGGAAGGTACGGAAATCACGACGCTCGGCAGCGCCAATCTGCGCAAGGCGCGCCGCCGCATGGGCATGATCTTCCAGGAATACAATCTGGTCGAACGCCTGACGGTGATGGAAAACGTGCTGTCCGGCCGCCTGGGCTATGTCAGCTTCTGGAAAGCCTACCGGCGCAATTATCCGCCGGAAGATATCCAGGCCGCTTTTGAAATGCTGGAGCGGGTCGGTCTCGAAGGCCGCCAGGACACCCGCGCCGACGCCCTTTCCGGCGGTCAGCGCCAACGGGTCGGCATCGCCCGCGCCCTGATGCAGAAACCGGATTTGCTGCTGGTCGACGAACCGACGGCCAGCCTCGACCCGAAGACGTCGCGCCAGATCATGCGGCTGATCTGTGAACTGGCCCACGAATTTGGAACCCCGGCCCTGGTCAATATCCACGATGTAGCCCTGGCCCAGAACACCGCCGACCGTATCATCGGCCTCAGCGAGGGGCGGCAGGTCTTCGACGGCGCGCCCGCTGACCTCAATCACGACGCGCTGGACCTGATTTACGGTGAAGAGGACTGGAGCACGACCATCAAGGACAGCGAC
>JADHTD010000033.1 GCA_016776525.1 Rhodospirillales bacterium | reverse complement strand
AACTCCGTTTTATTATTATGGGCGTCCCATAATCGAACGAGTTCCCATGAGATATTACGCATAGATATCCGGCAAATTTCGCGTCTTGCCATTCTGAATTGCGTCAAAGGCTTTCTGGGAGCCTTGGGAAAATAACGGGGGCTTTTTGCCTCTTTTGATGGGGGAGGTTGTATTTTGCCTTTTCCACCTGGGTCTGATAGAGGCCCCGGTCTTTTGATCGGGTCTTCGTACATGGATGGTGGAATGTTGAATTCCACGGCGAATTCGACTTCTTGGATGGGGGTTTTCTTTGGAGCCTCACTATCCCTTGGGGCTTCCATGGATAGAATACCTATAGGGGATTGGTTTGAAATTTCCGTGTGATGCGCCCCTTGTTGATCGTAAATCATGGATAGGGCGATAACGCCGCCAACAATTGCAGAGGGGTAGCTAATAATTGCGAAAATATTTGCTATGAGGGTAAGATCTTTTTCAAATTCGGATGATTCCGAATTTGATCCAGTTGAGGCTGGATGTGCCGCGCCTTCGGTCGTGATACGACGGCCTGGCGATATTATTGATTTTTTTGATCCATCGGCCGTCCTATGCGTTTTATTGAGTCTGCTCATGTGCAGTACTCCCGCTAGGATTGTCGGCCCCCCTTATTTCATGATTATAAATAGCATGTATATTAGTATTATTCAATATTAAAAAATCGTGAAAACAGGTCAAACAGGCTAAAATTTCGATATTTTAGGCGGCAAGTATTTGATATTTTTATGTTTATCCCGAATTTTAATGTGGGTATTTTTATTTCTTATTATGTTTATTCAAATTCCAAATATTGCTCTTAACTATAAATAAATTAACTATAATTTTTTTAAAAATCCTAACTGGCAATAGAAAGCGGCACGAACAGACGTCATACCCTGCGCCTCAAGGTGGCCGATCCTTACCGATAGCGCAGCAGGATCAGCCGCGCCGCCCCGTAGGTGCGTTCATCGAACAATTCAAACCCGGTTGGCGGCTCAAAGGGTTCCTTGGCGGCCACCTCGACGACGCAGACGGCGCCATCGGCAATCCAGCCCTTGGCGGCGAGGGCCGACAGGGCGGGCGCCGCCAGGCCCGACTGATAGGGCGGGTCGAGCAGGACCAGGCCGCAGGGAGCCTCCAGGATACCCGGTGGCGGCGGCGGGCGGGTGGCGTCCAGGCGCAAGGCAATGGCTGTCCCTTCAATGCCGAGCGCCCGGATGTTGGCTTTGACGGCGTCGAGGGCTGCAGCGGCATTGTCCAGGAAGGCCACCTTGCGGGCGCCACGGGACAGCGCCTCCAGGCCCAGTGCCCCGGTGCCGGCGAAGCCGTCGACAGCGGAGATGCCGTCCAGGTCAAAGCCGTCGACGCCGTGTTCTAGAATATTGAACAGGGATTCCCGCACCCGGTCCGAGGTCGGGCGCAGATCACGGCCTTTCGGTGCGGAAAGGGCCCGGCCCTTATAGGCGCCGCCGACGATCCTCATCTCCGCCTCACCGTTGCCGGGGTTTCTTGGCGGGGGCTTTGCCCCGGTGCGGGTTCCGAGTGGGCGCGGCTTTACGGGTGGCAGGTTTCTTGCCCCCGGTTTTTTTGGCCAGGGTCTTGCGTTGGGCAATGCGGCCGGGCGGGGCTTTTTTCGCCCAGCCTTTCTTGGGGGCTTCCTTCTTGGGCTTGGCCGTGCCGTCCCCGCCCAGCGCCTCGCGCAGCAATTTTCCGGAAACCTCCGCCACCTCGCCCGGCTTCAGGGTGGCCAGGTTGAAGGGGCCGTAGCCGGTGCGGATCAGCCTGTTGACGGTAAGCCCGATGTGTTCCAAGACCTTACGGATTTCGCGGTTCTTGCCCTCGCGGATGGCAATGGCGAGCCAGGAATTGACCCGTTGCAGGCGGTCGATGCGGGCGATGATGGAACCGTAGTGGACGCCGCTGATGGTGACGCCGTCTTTCAAGGCGGCCAGCTTTTCCTCCTTCACCTCGCCATAGACCCGTACCCGGTAGCGCCGCTCCCAGCCGGTGGCCGGCAGTTCCAGGGTGCGGGCCAGGCCGCCGTCGTTGGTCAACAGCAACAGCCCTTCCGAATTGAGGTCGAGGCGGCCGACCGAGATAACCCGGCCCAGTTCCTTCGGCAGGGTGTCGAAAACGGTGGAGCGGCCCTGGGTGTCCTGGTGGCTGGTGATCAGCCCGGCCGGTTTGTGATAGAGCCACAGCCGGGTGTCCTGGGTTTTGGGCAGGGCCTGGCCGTCGACGGTGACGGTGTCGGCGGCAGTCACGGTGACGGCGGGCGTGGTGAGGACGTCGCCGTTGACGGTGACCCGGCCATCGGCAATCCAGCGTTCGGCTTCGCGCCGGGAACAGAGCCCGGCGCGGGCCAGCACCTTGGCGATGCGTTCGGGTTTTTCAGGGGCTGTGTCGTTCATGGGGTGCGTCCGGCCTCCTTGATGAAGGCGGCAAACAGCCGTCCGTCGGCGGGGCTGATGTGGAATTCCGGGTGCCATTGAACGCCCAGGCAGAAACGGAAGCGCGGCGCTTCGATGCCTTCGATGACGCCGTCCGGGGCCCGGGCGTTAATGACGACGCCTTCCGGCTGGTCCTTGGCGGCCTGATGGTGGGCGCTGTTGACGGGCAGGGTGGCGGTGCCGACGATGCGGTGCAGCAGGGTGCCTTCGACAACCTCCACATCATGACCGGCCTCGTCGCGGGGGTTGGGCTGTTCGTGGGCCAGGGAATCGTCGATGGCCTCCGGGATATGCTGGATCAGGGTGCCGCCCAGGGCCACGTGCAGCAATTGCTGGCCGCCGCAGATGCCGAAGACCGGCAGGTCGCGTTGCAGCGCCCCCCGGGTGATGGCCATTTCGAAATCCGTGCGCCGGTCCTTGGTGGTGACGGTTTCGTGGGCGTCGCGATCCCCGAACAGGGCCGGGTCGACATCGAAATTGCCGCCGGTAATGATCAGGCCGTCAATGAGGTCCAGGTATTCGCCGACCAGCCAGGTATCGTGGCTGAGCGGCACCGGCAGGCCGCCGGCATCGGCCACCGCCCCGGCGTAGTTTTCGCGCAGCGCATACCACGGAAACTTGGAATAACCGCCCGCTTCCTCGTGGTCCAGGGTGATGCCGATAAGGGGTTTTTTCATAGGCGCTATGGTAAGACGGCCATTGCCTTACGGCAATGGCCGTGGCGACTCGATTCCAACCCAGTTTTATACGGGAGCTTGACCCCAACCCAACCGCACGCAGTCGGGGTGATGATGGAAATCTTGACGCAGCATAATGGTCCGGGCAGGCTGCGCCGATGACCGAACATAGTTATATGAACCAGGCCCTGGAGCAGGCCCGTGCCGCCGCCGACCGTGGCGAGGTGCCGGTCGGCGCCGTGCTGGTCGATGCCCGCACCGGCGCCGTGCTGGCGGCGGATGGCAACCGCACCGAGGAACGGAACGACCCGACGGCGCATGCGGAAATGCTGGTCATCCGGCAAGGGGCGTCAAGGGAAGGCGCGCCGAGGCTGGCTGACTGCGACCTCTATGTAACCCTGGAGCCGTGCCCCATGTGCGCCACGGCCATCTCCTTCGCCCGCCTCCGCAGGCTTTATTTCGGGGCCTACGACCCGAAAGGCGGCGGCGTCGAACACGGGCCGCGTATCTATAGCCAACCGACCTGCCACCATGCGCCGGAAATCACCGGCGGCCTCGAGGAAACGGCGGCCGGCGATCTGCTGAAGGATTTCTTCCGGGAGCGGCGGTAGCGTATAACAAGCTTCTCTTATTGCATCTGATATAATTGGAGCGCAGCGACTAGCGACCAAGTGGGAGCGCAGCCTGTCCACTTTGCATTTATGCAATGATGCATAGGCTTGAGGACAATCCAGAAAAATTACTTGTGCCCGCTGATGTCGGCGTGCAGCGGCATGGTTTCCTGGTAAAGTTTCTTTTGTTCTTCCGTCGCTTCGTGCTGGTGTTTGTCTTTCCAGTCGTCATAGGGCATGCCGTAGACGATCTCGCGGGCCTCGTCATAGGTCATCTCGATACCCCGGTCCTCGGCGGCGGCGCGGTACCACTTGGACAGGCAGTTACGGCAGAAACCGGCCAAATTCATAATGTCGATGTTCTGCACGTCGGTGCGTTTTTGCAGGTGCCCGACGAGGCCGCGGAATGCGGCGGCTTCCAGTTCGGTGCGGGTTTTGGTGTCCATAGTTAATCCTTTTACTGGAGCTTGCCCCCAACCCAACCTCACCGGGAGGAATTGGAGCGAAGCGACTAGCGAACCATTTACCGGGAGCTTGATCCTAACCCAACGGCATGCAGAAAGGTGCAGCTCCAATGTCTTCTATATGGGTTGGAAAAGGCCCGATTGGAAGGGCCTGAGGGGGATCAAAAAATTACCGTTTAATGGCCCGCCAGCCGATGTCGCGGCGGCAAAAGCCTTCCGGCCAGTCGATGGCATCGACTGCCTCGTAGGCCTTTTTCTGGGCTTCAGCGACGGATTTGGCCCGCGCCGTGACGCCCAGAACGCGGCCGCCGTTGGCGGTGATGCGGGCGCCGTCGGCTTCCGTTCCGGCATGAAAGACGACCACGTTCTTCATCTTCGCTGCTTTATCGAGGCCTTTGATCTCACTGCCTTTTTCATAGCGTCCGGGATAACCGTCGGCGGCCATGACGACCACCAGGGCGGCGTCCTTGTGCCATTCCAGCTTGACCTTATCGAGTCGTTGTTCGGCGGCGGCCAGCAATACTTCCAACAGGTCCGACTTAAGCCGCATGACCATCGGCTGGCATTCCGGGTCGCCGAACCGGGCGTTGTATTCGAGAAGCTTCGGCCCGTCCTTGGTGATCATCAGCCCGGCATAAAGCACGCCTTTGTAGGGCCGGCCTTCGGCGGCCATCGCCTTGATGGTCGGGTTGATGATGGTTTCCATAACCGTTGCGGCCAGTTCCGGGGTGATCACCGGGGCCGGGGTGTAGGCCCCCATGCCGCCCGTATTGGGGCCTTCGTCGCCGTCATGGACGGCTTTGTGGTCCTGGGCGGAAACCAGGGGCAGGGCGGTCTTGCCGTCAACCAGGGCGAAGAAACTGGCCTCCTCGCCTCGCATGAATTCCTCAATGATCACTTCGTCGCCGGCACCCCCATAAGTGCGCTCGATCATGATGTGGTCGATGGCGGCATAGGCTTCGTTTTCGTTGCGGCACAGGATCACCCCCTTGCCGGCGGCCAGGCCATCGGCCTTGACGACGATCGGGGCATGCTTGCGGGTGATGTATTCCTTGGCCGCGTCGCATTCGTCGAAACGCTCGTATTCGGCGGTCGGGATATCATACTTGGCGCACAAATCCTTCATGAAGGCTTTCGAACCTTCGATGATGGCGGCGTCGGCGGTGGGGCCGAAGGCTTTGATGTTGGCCGCATTCAGTTTGTCGACCAGACCGGCAACGAGGGGCGCTTCCGGCCCGACGACAACAAAGTCTATAGCCTGCTCCTTGGCGAAGGCGACCAGGGCGTCGACATCGTCGGCGGCGATATAAACCCGTTCGGAGACCTGGGCGATACCGGCATTCCCCGGCGCACAGTAGAGCTTATCGCACAGGGGCGACTTGTCGATTGCCCAACACAGCGCGTGCTCACGTCCTCCAGAGCCGACGACCAGAACCTTCATTGAACGGGTTTCCTCTATTTGGTTTTGCCTTGTTAGCCTTATCATACATACTGTGAATGATGACAAAAGAGCAAACCTCAGACGATTTCGGGGATAACCTGCCGGTCCTGAGCGTCAGCGAGATATCGCTGGTTCTCAAGCGGACGGTGGAGGACGCTTTTGCCCGGGTTCGCGTGCAGGGGGAAATCTCCGGTTTCAAGCGGGCCGCTTCCGGGCACCTCTATTTTACCCTGAAGGACGAGGAATCCGTGTTGGACGGGGTCTGCTGGCGCGGTACCGCCGCCCGTCTGGGCCTCGACCCGGAAGACGGCATGGAGGTGGTGGCCACCGGGCGGCTGACCACCTATGCCGGACGCTCCAAGTACCAGATCGTCGTCGAATCCCTGGAGTTGGCGGGGGAAGGGGCGCTCCTCAAACTCCTCGAGGATCGTCGCCGCAAACTGACCGAGGAAGGCCTCTTCGACGAAGACCGCAAACGCGACCTGCCGTTCCTGCCCGACGTCATCGGCGTCGTCACCTCGCCGACCGGGGCGGTGATCCGCGACATCCTGCACCGCCTCGACGACCGCTTCCCGCGTCCGGTGCTGGTCTGGCCGGTGCTGGTTCAGGGCGACGGCGCCGCCGAACAGGTGGCCGCCGCCATCAGGGGTTTCAATGAGCTTGATCCGGACGGCCCGGTGCCGCGCCCGGACCTGTTGATCGTCGCCCGCGGCGGCGGCTCGCTGGAAGACCTGTGGGCTTTCAACGAGGAAATCGTCGTCCGGGCGGCCGCTGACAGCGGCATTCCGCTGATTTCGGCAGTCGGCCACGAAACCGACGTCACCCTCATTGATTTTGCCGCCGACCAGCGGGCGCCGACGCCGACGGCTGCCGCCGAAATGGCGGTGCCGGTACGCATCGAACTGTTGGCCCAGGTGATGGACGACGGCACGCGGCTGATGGGGGCGCTGAACCGCCGCCTCAGTTCCCTGGCCGAACAAGTCACCGGGCTTGCCCGGGGGCTACCCAAGTTGTCCCGCCTGCTGGGCGAATCCAGCCAGCGCCTCGACGATTGGGGGGAACGCCTGCAAAACAGCTTACGCACCGGCCTTGACCGCCGCCGTTCCACCCTGGCCGAACTGGCGGCGGCATTGCCCAGCCCCAAACACCGGGTCCGCATGGCGCAGAGCCAGTTGACCGGTGAGGCGCGGGCCCTGCGCATAGCGGGCCGCGCCCTGTTGAAGGAGCGCCGGACCCAAATCCGGCATATTGGCGCCCTGCTGCAAAGCTATTCCCATGAACAGGTGCTCAAAAGGGGTTTTACCCTGGTCCGCGATGACGCCGGACAACCGGTGCTGTCGGCTAAAAAAGTCATCCCCGGTATGGGGCTGGCCATCCAGTTCCATGACGATACGGTCGGCGCGACGGCGGACGGGTCCGGCGGCGGACCGCCAAAACGAAAAAGTGGCAAGACCCGCAAGAAGTCTCCAGCCAAGGCCGACGACCGGCAGGGGAAACTGCTGTGATGCGGCGGGGGCTAGGGTACGCCATCGCGGTTTTGCTGTGGTTGGCCTGGGCCGCCCCGGTGGATGCCCTGGAGCTCAATCTCAAAGGCACCTTCACCCAGGGCGGGCTGGTGATCGGCAAAACGGCGCCGGGGGCGACGGTCAGCGTCGGCGGCGCACCGGCCAAGGTGTCCCGGGACGGTTATTTCCTGGTCGGCCTGGGCCGCGATGCGCCGTCCTCGGTCCAGGTGCAGGTCCGGTCCAGGGGTCAAACCCAAGTCCGGGCGCTGACCATCAAAAAACGCCAGTACCAGGTACAGCGCATCGACGGACTGCCGAAAAAGCAGGTGACGCCGGACCCGGCGGCCCTCAAACGTATCCGGGCGGACAACCGGAAGATCGGGGCGGTGCGGGCCCAGGCCCTGGATGCGGTGGATTTCCTGTCCGGCTTTCATTGGCCGGTGCGGGGCCGCATCAGCGGCGTTTTCGGCTCGCAGCGCATCCTCAACGGCCAGCCCCGGCGGCCCCATAATGGCGTTGATGTGGCGGCGGCCCCCGGCACCGTCATCGTTTCCCCGGCCGACGGCGTGGTGGCCTTGGTCCACAGCGACATGTTCTTCACCGGCAAGACCCTGATGATCGATCACGGCCTGGGGCTGTCCAGCGTTTACGCCCACATGAGCCAAATCCTGGTGCGGGACGGCCAGCGGGTCGTCAAGGGAACGCCGATCGGCAAGGTCGGCCAGACCGGCCGCGCCTCCGGCCCGCATCTGCACTGGGGGGTGTCCCTGGGCAGAACCCACCTCGACCCGGCCTTGCTGGCGGGCCCGATGTAAGCCGGCTGTTTGGCCTTAAATCCCTGGAATCAGGACTGAATTGCGACCAATTTGCAGTTGGATCCGAAAACGGCTATGCTGCCACCGTTAATCGTTGATTTCAGGAGGCTTCCGTAATGCGTAAAATCGCACTAATTACTTCGGCGGTATTCATCGTGTCTGTCATGGCGACCGGGTTTGCGACGACGGCGTCGGCTGAATGCGCGGGACACAAGGCGCGGACGGCGGATATGTCCACCCACGTGCCGACCCTGACCCAGACAGCGCAGACACCGAAACCGAAGTCTGCCAAGTAAAGTTTTTTATCTGGCGCCCGCGTTTGCCGGTGCGCCGTGAGATGTGGCAATAAGCTTCAGCGGCCGGTTCGTCCGGCCGCTTTTTTTTGGGACTCGACCCCAACCCATATTTTTTATTGCGCCCGCCATATGCCGGTTCCACCCGGCAGGGAGCCGGGACCAACCCGGGCGCGATAAGCCATTCGCATCTGGAATAAACGAAGCGCAGCCCTATTGCATTTATGCAATGGTGCCCAGGCGGCGCTTGAGCGCCTGATTCAGTCAGGCCAGCGGTTGTGCAGCCACAGCCATTGTTCGGGCTTCTCCCGGATCCAGCCCTCCAGAATGCCGTTGACCCGGGTCATGATGGCGGCGATGTCGTCGTGGCGGTCGCCGCTTTTCTCTATTTCCAGGGGTTCAAAGAAAGTGATCCGCAAGCTCCCGCCGTCCAGCCTTTCGACCCGGAAGGGGGCGACCGGGCAATCGTACTTGAGGGCGAACTGGGCCAAAGCCGGCGCCGTCATGGCCTCAATGCCGAAAAACGGCACCGCAATACCGTCGTTCATCTTCTGATCGACGGCCATGCCCAGGTGCTCCCCCTGCGACAATAAAGTGAGGGCTTTGCGGGCCCCCTGGGAGCCTTTCGGGATGGTATCGCCGTCGTCCGGCTGGCGGTGCTGAAAGAGGCTGTGAACCAGGGGATTGTTGGGGGCGCGGTAGACGATGTTGACCGGCAATCCGCCGGCAGAGGCCGCGTAGCCGAAAATCTCCCAGTTGGCGAGGTGGCCGGTAAAGAAAATACCCGGCTTGCCGTCATTCTTCAGGAGATCGATGTTTTCCTGTCCGGCGATCTCGACATCCGGGTCGGGACCGCCGGTTCTCAGGCGGTCCAGATGCGGGTACTCAAAAGCCGTGCGGCCCAGGTTGTCCCACATGCCGCCGATGATGACGTCTTGTTCCGCCGCCGTCATCTCCGGGAAAATACGGGCCAGGTTGCGCCGCGCCCGGGCCGTGGCTTTCAGCCGCGGGCCGATGCTCCTCCCGAACCAGCCGCCGAGGGCCGAGGCAGTCCGGAACGACAGCAACCTGAGCCCGCCAAACAGCAGATAGGCCAAGACCGCTTGCACGGGATGGGATATGAAACGGCGGAAGGCCGTTTTAGGGCTGTTCGGTGCGGGCATCGTCTTCCAAGGTTGCCAGGAGCCGGTTGAGGGCCTCTTCATCCTCCCATTTTGGGGTGATCGTCAAGACCTTGATGCGGTCGCGGTCTTGCGGGGCCAAGCGCTGGGCGTCCTTGGCGGTGGTCACCAGTTTGGCATTCTTCGCCTCAGCCTGCCGTATGAGGACGGCGATTTCGGCCGGGGTATAGGGGTGATGGTCGGCAAAGGCATGGCGGGCGGCTAGGGTGCAACCAACTTCTTCCAGGGTTGCAAAAAACTTTTCAGGACGGCCGATCCCGGCAAAGGCAACGACGGTTTCCCCTTTAAGGCCGGCGGCTTCCGGGCCCGCCTCGAAGCAGGCATTGAAAAGGGGCGTCCCGGCGGCGGCGATGTGTTCTGAAACGCCCGCTTCATCGGCGCCGATCAGGATCACCCCATCGGCCCGCGCCAGCCCATCGGCCATCGGTTCGCGGAGCGGTCCCGCTGGGATGATGCGGCCGTTGCCGAAACCGTACGACCCGTCGACCACCAGCAGCGAAATGTCTTTGGCCAGGGACGGGTTCTGAAAACCGTCGTCCATGAGGATGACCTCGGCCCCGGCCTCGATAGCGGCCCGGGCCCCAGCGGCGCGGTCGCGGGCCACCCAGGTGGGGGCGGTGGCGGCCAGCAACAGGGGTTCGTCCCCGACTTGCCGGTAGCTGTCATTAATCGGGTCGACCCGGTGGGGGCCCTGTACGGACCCGCCGTATCCCCGGCTGAGGAAATGCACGGCTTTGTTCCGTCTCTTCAGCTGTTCGGCCAGGCCGAGGGCGACCGGGGTCTTGCCGGCGCCGCCGGCTACCAGGTTGCCGACACAGATAACCGGCACCGGGGCCCGCCAAGGGTGGACGTTGGCCTGCCGGGCGCGTGCACCGATGGCGTACAGGCAGCCCAACGGCGAAAGCAGGGCTGCCATCAGGCCGCCGTCCGGGCGATGCCAGAAGTCAGGCGCCTTCATTATTTTCAAGCTCACGTAAAAAAGGTTCAAGTTCCCCCATGATTGCGTCCAGCACTCCGGCTTCCGCCTCCGCCGTCTGCCGGGCGGCACTGCCCCGGCGGGTGCGTTCATCGGCATCGGTAAGCAGGCTATCGAGGGCGGCAGCCAGGGCAGCTTCATCTTCGACACTTTCCGAAGCGCCCGCCGCTTTCAGCCGGTCGACCATCTCTTCGAAATTGCCCATGTGCGGGCCGTGCAGCAGGGGCCGTTCCAGCCGCGCCGCCTCCAAGGGATTCTGGCCGCCCAGCGGCACCAGGGACTTGCCCATGAAGACCACATCGGCGAGCCGGTAGAACAATCCCAGTTCACCCAGGGTGTCGGCGACGTAAACATCCGTATCGGCTTCGACCGTTTCCCCGGCCGACCGCTGGGCGACGTTCAGTCCCGAACTCCGTAACTCTCGGACGATGGCGGTGCCGCGTTCCGGGTGGCGGGGGACGATGATGGTCAGCAGGCCGGGATGGTTGGACATCAGGGTTTTGTGGATACGGCCGGCGGTTTTTTCTTCTCCGGCATGGGTGCTGGCCGCCAGCCAGCGGGGACGGCCGGTGAGGGCGCCGGTCAATACCTGTAGTTCCCCGGCATCGGCGGGAAGCGGCGGCGCCGCGAATTTAAGATTGCCGTGGCAGACGGCGCGGGGCGCCCCCAGTTGGCGCAGCCTTTCGGCATCTTCCTCGGTCTGCCCCAGGCACAGGGTGAAGCCGGACAACAGTTTGCCGATCAGGCCCCGGGACCGCTGCCATCCCTTGAAGGATTTTGCCGAGATGCGGCCGTTAATGAGGATCAGGGGAATGCCCCGGTTCGAGGTTTCGCTCAACAGGTTGGGCCAGAATTCGGATTCCGTCCACAGCCCCAGGTCCGGTTGCCAGTGGTCGAGGAAACGCCGCACATAGCTGAGGCGGTCGACCGGCACAAACTGGTGAAAGGCCCTGGCCGGCAGGCGTTTGGCCAGCAGGTCGGCAGACGTCACTGTGCCGGTGGTAACCAGCACATGCAGGTCCGGGCTGCGTTCCAATAGGCGGTCGATCAGCGGCAGCACGGAGATGGATTCGCCGACGCTGGCGGCGTGAATCCAGACCAGGGAACCGCCGGGCCGGTCCCGGCCCGGATGACCGAAGCGTTCGGAAAACCGCGTCGGGTGTTCCTTGCCCCGGGCCTTGCGGCGGCCCAGGTAATAGCCGATCAGCGGACTGCCGAGGCTGGTCAACAGGCGGTAGAGCGGCAACATCATGGGACGGCTCCGCCGGTTGCCGTATCCAGTTCGGGTTCAACAGCCGGCGCCGGTTCGATTGTCGGCTGGCCGCTCAAACGGTCGGCCTCATCACAAATTTGGTTGAGGATGCTTTCCACCTTGAGGCGGGCGTCTTCGATTTCCGTCTCACCGGCATCGCGGGGAACGTCGACCCTGTCACCCCAGACATAAACGCCGCGGGCGAACGGCAGGGGGATGATAAAGCGGTCCCAGGTGCCGAGAACGCGCCGCCGGGTGGTGCCATAGGTGATGGGGAAAATCGGCACCCCGGCCATGCGGGCTATATTGACGATGCCTGTGCTGGCCCGCATGCGCGGACCCCGCGGACCGTCCGGCGTGATACCGATGTATTCCCCTTGCTTGAGCGTTTTCAATATGCTGCGGAGTGCCTGACTACCGCCGCGGGATGTCGACCCGGCAATGGTTTCAATGCCGAGGTGGCCGATGGTGCGGGCGATGATCTGGCCGTCCCGGTGTTGGGAGATCAGCATGTGGAAGGGCACTTCATGTTGCCAGGAATAGGTCATCATCAACATGCGGCCGTGCCAGAAACAGGCAATAAACGGTTTGCCGTCTTTTTGGCGCTGCCGGGCTTCCGCCCCGCCGGTTTCAGACCAGCGGCAGGTGGCGTGGACGAAACGGATGTAAAGGGAACCGATCCAGCACAGAAACCGCCGGGTTGCTTCGGCTTTCAGTATTTTCTTGAGCGGCCTCACGGTTCCAGCACGCCTTAGACTTCGGCTGCCTGGGCGGCTTGATGCGCTTCTTCCTCGGCGAATTGCAGGGCGTAGAGGCGGGCATAAGCGCCATCGAGGGCAAGAAGTTCGGCATGGGTGCCTTGTTCGACCAGGGTTCCCCGGTCGATGACGCAGATCAGGTCGGCATGGACGACGGTGGACAGGCGGTGGGCAATGACCAGGGTTGTCCGCCCGCGCATCAGTTCATCCAGGGCGGCCTGGACCTGGCGTTCCGATTTTGTATCGAGCGCCGAGGTGGCTTCGTCCAGCAACAGGATCGGAGCATTTTTCAGCATGGCCCGGGCGATGGCCAGGCGCTGGCGCTGGCCGCCGGACAGTTTGATGCCCTGTTCGCCGACGACGGTGTCGTATCCGTCCGGCAATTCGCTTATGAAATCGTGGGCTGCGGCGTGGCGGGCGGCTTCGATGATGTCCTCTTCGCTGGCCCCGGCCCGGCCATAGGCAATATTGGCCCGGATGGTATCGTCAAACAGCGTGATTTCCTGACTGACCAGGGCGATACCGGCCCACAACGAGGTAAAGGTGACATCCCGGACGTCGGCGCCGTCGATCAGGACCCGTCCGGCGTTGACCTCGTAAAAACGGGGAATCAGGTTGAGCACCGTCGATTTCCCGGCCCCGGAGGCACCGACCAGGGCCACCGTCTTGCCGGCCTCGACGCTCAGGCTGACGCCGCTCAGCGCCGGGCTGCCATGGACATAGGAGAAATAAACGTCGTCGAGGACAATCTCGCCTTTTTCGATGCGGGTGTCCCGGGCGTCGGGTTTTTCCTGGATGCCTGGTTCGATGTCGAGCACCTGGAACAGTCGTTGTGCCCCGGCCAAGCCCTCTTGCAGACTGGCGTTAAGGTTGGCGAGGCGCTTCATCGGCTCATACGCCAGCAATAGGGCGGCGATGAAGGATACGATGGAACCGGCGTCGGTCTGCCCCGAGATCACCCGCTGGCCGCCATAAATGATGACCACGAAGACGGCGACGCCACCCAGTGTTTCCATGATCGGGCTGCTCAGCGAGCGGGTCCTGGCCGCTTTGAAGGTAAGCCGGAAGATGCGCTCGATCAGGGTGCCGACGCGGCTCTTTTCGTAGTCGCGCATGTTGTAGGCCTTGACGATGCGGATACCCTGGAAAGTCTGTTCCAGCAGGGTCATGAAAAGGCCGGTTTCCGCCTGGGTGTTGGCGGTGACCTTGCGCATGCGCCGTCCGATGCGGGCGATCGGCAGCACGGCGATGGGAAAGACGAAGAAGGAAATGGCGGCAAGCTGCCATTCCTGAATAAACATGACGATGACCAGCCCGACCAGGGACAGGAAATCCTTGCCGAGGCTGGTCAGGGCGTTGGAAACGGCAGACCGCATAGAATTGATATCGATGGTGAAGCGGGAAATCAGGGTGCCGGTCGGGTTGTTGTGGAAGAAACTGAGGTCCATGCGCGACAGATGGGCGAACAGGCGGTTCTGGTTGTCGGCAATGATTTTCATGCCGACATAGCTCATCAAGACCGACTGGGCGTAATTGGCGACGCCCTTGACGGTAAAGGCGACCAGCACGGCGCCGCCAACCAGCCACAACAGCTCTTCGTTTTTGCCGATCAGCACGTCGTTGAAGACCGGTTTCATCAGCCAGGCGCTGAAAGCCGTGGCGCCGGCCATCAGGGCCATGAAAAAAACCGCCAGGGCGATCCAGCCGATATACGGCCTGACGCTTTCGCCCAAGAGCCGGCGCATGAGCACGGCTGTCGAAACGTGATGCTTTTGATCGGTAATGGTCTGATTGTTCAAAATAAAGCAACCCCACGCAGAATCAGTAAGGAACCTAACACGGCAGTCGTCCGGCTCCAATATCTGCCATTCAGGACTTTAAATGGCTATTTCCCGGCTACCGTCATGCCGTCGATCCTCAGGGTTGGGGCATCGGTGCCGTATTTGAAGTCCAGGTCGTCGGCGGCGCTGAGATTGGCGAACATGTCATTGAGATTGCCGGCCACGGTCATCTCGCTGACCGGGAAATCGATCTTGCCGTCGGTGATCCAGAAACCGCTGGCGCCGCGGCTGTAATCGCCGGTGACATTGTTGACGCCGAAGCCGATCAGCTCCGTGATGTAAAAACCGCTTTGGATGCCGGCCATCAGCTGATCCGGGCTGAGGGTGCCGGCCGCCAGATAGAGGTTCGACGGTGACGGCGACGGCGGTGCGGAAACACCGCGGGCCGCATGGCCATTGGTGGTCAGGCCCAGTTGCCGGGCCGACCGCAGGTCCAGGAACCAGGATGTCAGGCGGCCCTTGTCGATTACCCTCATCGGCCGGGTGGCGATGCATTCGCCGTCGAACGGCTTTGAGTGCAGGCCGCGGCGGCGGTGCGGGTCGTCGATAATGGAGATGGCTTCGGGAAAGAGAACCTGGTCCATCTTGTCCTTGAGGAAGGTGGTGCCGCGGGCCACCGCCGCCCCGTTGATGGCACCGGACAGGTGGCCGACGATGGAGCGCGCCACCCGGGGGTCATAGACCACCGGCACCTGCGTCGTTTCCACCTTCTTCGGGTTCAGCCGGCGGACCGCCTTTTCCCCGGCCGAACGGCCCAATTCTTCCGGGTCCGGCAGGTCTTCGCCGTAGACGGCCCCGGCATAATCGTAATCCCGTTCCATATGGGTACCTTCACCGGCCAGCACCGAGGCGCTGAGGCTGTGGTGGGAGCCTTCATAAACATGGGAAAAGCCGGTGCTGGTGACGATGGCCATGGTCGAACGGCCCCAACCGGCCTCGGCGCCTTCCGAATTGGTGACGCCCTCGACGGCCAGGGCG
>JADHTD010000032.1 GCA_016776525.1 Rhodospirillales bacterium | reverse complement strand
ATGTTAAACGATTTCTAATGGACTTTAATGATTTACATCAATTATTTAGGACGAGGCGAGCAAATTTTTGGTACGCCTAATTATTAGATTATGAACAAGACTCACGATGTCCGCTTCTGGCTAGAAGCGGACATTATGGAATGTCGAGATAGATGTCTGTTTTTGGGTGTAAAGCGGACCTTTTCGGATTCCGGTAATTATGTCCGCTTTATTCCCAAAAACGTACATAATCACTGCATTTCGACTATCCCGGTTCAATATGGTATCAGAGTATAGCTGCCACACATGGCTATCCTAACCAGACTTACACCAGGAATTGATTGATGATTAAGCTGTCTGTTCTCGACCAATCGACGACGTCAGCTGGTCAGCAGGAAGACCAGGCGATCCGGGATACCATCGAACTTGCCCAGCTATGCGAGACGTTGGGCTACAAACGTTTCTGGGTATCTGAGCATCATGACCACCCCACCATTGTCGGCACGGCGCCGGAAATCCTTATGGCGGCCATTGCCCAATCGACAGACAGAATTAGAGTTGGCAGCGCCGGGGTTATGCTACCTCACTATGCGCCATTAAAGGTTGCTGAACAGTTTCGAGTGCTTGAAGCCATTGCTCCCGGGCGAATTGACCTGGGTCTTGGTCGGGCCCCGGGGTCCGACGGCAAGACAGCTTATGCGCTTAACCCTAATGCTGCGGAGGATGCCGAACATTTTCCAGCCAACGTCCGTGATTTATTGGCCTGGGTCTCGAACCAACCTCTAATCGACGGTCATCCCCACCAAGGCATCAAGGCGCACCCTGCCAGCGCTAGCTCACCGGAAATCTGGATGCTGGGCACATCAGACTACGGCGCCCAGGTGGCAGCTCATTTTGGCCTTCCTTATTGCTTTGCTCATTTTATTACAGACGGCCAAGGCGTAGAACGGGCACTCGACCTCTACCGCGAAGGCTATCAGCCGAGTGAGCAATATCCTGAGCCACAAGCCACTGTCTGTGTCTGGGCTCTCGCCGCAACAACCGAAATAGATGCTGAACGTTTATTCGCATCACGGGCACATTGGAAAATCTCTCGTGAACGCGGTGACCTTAAAGCCGTTGAATCGCCAGAAGCCATTGCTGACTACCAGTACTCTGATGCTGAGCAGCAGCGTATGGCACAGCTTAAGGAAAGCGCACTGTTTGGATCGGGAGATCAGGTGGCTGTAAAGCTCCAATCTCTTGCAGAAGATTACGGCATTGATGAAATCGTCGTTCTCACTTGGACTTATGACCAGGCTGACCGAAGGCGCTCCTACGAACTCTTGGCAGAGGCTTGTGAGTTGGCTTGACTATCGATTCATTGCACAGAAATAACCACAGACATCACGCCACGTAATGATTTCGCAGGCAATCAGATATAAAGATCAGGGAAAGCAAAGGGGCACAGGTAATAATGAAGAAAATCGGTTTTCTATCTTTTGGACACTGGTCTCCTTCACAGGGCTCGCAAACCCGTTCGGCATCCGACGCGCTTCTACAGTCGATCGACCTCGCAGTTGCCGCCGAGGAGCTGGGTGCGGACGGCGCCTTCTACCGGGTGCATCACTTCGCGCGCCAGCTCGCTTCTCCTTTTCCTTTGTTGGGGGCAATCGGCGCGAAGACCAGCCGTATCGAAATCGGCACGGCCGTGATCGACATGCGATACGAAAATCCTCACTACATGGCCGAGGATGCCGGCGCCGCAGATCTTATCTCTGGCGGAAGGCTACAACTCGGCATCAGTCGTGGTTCGCCAGAGCAGGTAATCGATGGCTGGCGATATTTCGGCTATGAGCCCAACGATGATGAAACCGATGCCGACATGGCCCGAGAAAGTGCAGAGGTCTTTCTTGACCTGCTGTGCGGAGAAGGATTCGCAAAGCCGAACCCGCGACCCATGTTCCAGAACACTCCCGGCATGCTACGCATCGAACCGCATTCGGAAGGTCTGCGCGAGCGGATTTGGTGGGGCGCCGGCTCCAACGCCACCGCCGTCTGGGCAGCAAAGTTAGGGATGAATCTGCAGAGTTCTACATTAAAGGACCACGAGAGCGACGACCCATTCCATATTCAGCAGGCCGATCAGATCCGGGGTTACCGTGCGGCTTGGAAGGAAGCTGGCCACGCCCGTGAACCACGTGTGTCCGTAAGCCGCAGTATTTTTGCGCTGGTTAATGATATGGATCGCGCCTATTTCGGTGGGTCACGGCAGGGCGAGGACCAGATCGGTCACATCGACGAAAATACCCGTTCAATCTTCGGTCGCAGTTATGCTGCGGAACCGGAGGTTCTTGTCGAGGAGCTGGCAAAGGACGAAGCCATAGCTGAAGCCGACACCCTTATGCTAACGGTGCCGAACCAGCTCGGCGTCGACTACAACGCACACGTCATCGAAGCGATCCTGACCCATGTTGCCCCGGCGCTTGGTTGGCGGTGAATAAGGTCCTTTGCGGCTAAATACAGACTTTCTGCACGGCCGTGCATTATATCGCCTCTAGGGCGCCAAGCGGACGTAGGAAACGAAAAAGTTTTAAGTCCGCTTCCGGCCCAGAGCGGATGTCTACAAATGACTGTTTAGTTATGAAAATTAATCAATTGCAGTCGTATCGTTCAACAAAAGTTTCTATCATCTGGTTGGCGAAACGAGCCGCAGCAACCGATAGTGCTCGCCCGCGCAATTGTCCAACATAGATTGAGCCCGGCGGCACGTCGCGGATGTCGATCGGGCGGTTAACCAGTTCCGGCCTTAATTTGGCATCCGGCAGGCCAATGGGTATCTGAAAAGCCAGAATGTTTTCCGCCAGGGCATGTTGGCCAAGAAACTCGAAACTATCTGATTCGACGACTGGCTGTAGGGTTCCCGAAATACTCCGAACCGCCGTTTCCAAGAGATGCCGCACGCCATAATGAGCCGTCGGCAGGGCAAGGGGGTATTGCAGGCAATCCCTTAATCTGAGCTGCGACTCACCGGCCAGGGGGTGATCCTTGGTCATCACCGCGTGGACAGATTGGCGCACAGTCAACAGGTTGTGGAATTCAAGCATCCGCACTGGCTCGAAAACCAAAGCCAGATCGGCACTCATGTCGATAAGGGATTGTTCAGCCGCCGCCCGGTCCCGCAACAAGATACTGAAAGTCACCGCTGAGTGTTCTCTGCGGTAGGATGAGACTTGTTCCGGCAGGAAATACGGCAGCATGGCCTGGCTGCAAGCAATGGACACATGGCCGCGTCGCTCCCCGGCCAGGTCGGCGATTTGGCTTTTGACCCGTTCCATATCGCTCAACTGGCTGCGGATATGATGGACCAGGATTTCACCAGCCGTAGACAGGCGGACGCCACGGGGCAGGCGCTCGAAGATCGGCACACCCAATTCATCCTCCATGGCCAGGATTCGCCGATTTAAAGCGGTTGAAGTTATGGCCAAGGTCTCCGCAGCCTGCCGAATTGATCCGGCTTTTGCCACGGCATCAATGTATTGCAAGGGCAGAAGGTGCTTCATTATCAATCCAATAGGTATAGCGATGCAATAATTGCAGCAGGCTGACGTAAAATTAGCAGTATCTCGCAGCATTCACAACTGATCTATTGCAGTGCAGCAATACTTTGGAAACCCATTACGATGCTTCAAGAACAGCCCTTTGATATACGCCGCCTGCACGAGTCCTACGCCGCCGGTGAAAAACCCGCCAAGGTCGTTGAGGAAGTGTATCGCCGCATAGAAGAGGCGGCCGACCCTGGCATCTTTCTGTATCTGATTGAGAAAAAGGCGGCCTTAGAAGCGGTTGGCGAGTTGGGCCCCTTCGACCCGGTTAACAAGCCACTCTGGGGCATCCCCTTTGCCATCAAAGACAATATTGATGTGGCCGGCTTGCCGACCACTGCCGCCTGTCCGGATTATGCCTACAATGCAGACAAGGACGCCTTTGTCATCGACCGCCTGCGTCGGGCCGGGGCAATCCTGATCGGCAAAACCAACCTGGACCAATTTGCCACCGGCCTTGTCGGTGTCCGAACGCCTTATCCCGTACCGATTAATGCCCTGGACCCGGAAATGGTTCCTGGCGGTTCAAGTTCCGGTTCCGCCGTGGCTGTCGCCTTGGGCTTGGTCAGCTTCGCCCTGGGGACGGATACGGCCGGTTCCGGCCGCGTGCCGGCGGCGCTCAATGGTATTGTCGGCCTAAAACCAACCTTGGGCGCCCTTTCAAGTTCCGGCGTCGTGCCGGCCTGCCGAACCTTGGATACCGTCTCAATCTTCTCGCTTCTGGTCGAAGACGCCTCAACGGTATTGACCGTTACTGCTGCCTACGATGAAGCGGATTCCTATGCCCGACCACTGACACCCCCCCCCCTGTCGCCGCCGCCGCCATCTTACAAGGTCGGTGTGCCCGACCAGGCGAGCCGCCGGTTCTTCGGTGACGATGCCCAGGAGAGCTCATTTGAAAAGACGCTCAACCACATGTCGGAATTGGGTGCCGAGATAGTCGAGATTGATTTCTCGCTTCTCTATGAAGTGGCTGACATGCTCTATGAAGGTGCCTGGGTCGCCGAGCGGTATTCGGTGGTTGAGGACTTCAAAAAGCAACATCCCGGCTCTCTGCATCCCATTACCCGCCAGGTCATTGATGTGGCGGAAACAATGTCTGCTGCCGACGCCTTCCAGGGCTTTTACCGCCTGCAGGAACTGAAGCGGCAAACTATGCCCTTGATCGACACCGTTGATCTTCTTTGCGTGCCGACTATCCCCACTTTTTATTCATTGGCCGACCTTGAAGCCGATCCCGTCGGCGCCAATGCCCGGCTCGGCACCTATACAAATTTTGTCAACTTACTGGATTTATGCGGTCTCGCCGTGCCGGTGGAAAACCGGGAAGACGGCCGCCCGGGCAGCGTGACCCTGTTGGGTCCGTCAGCCAGCGACGGTCGCATTGCCGCCGTTGCCCGGTCCTTACAATACAAATGCCGGGGGCCTCTGGGGGCAACCGCTTGGAGTTTACCGGAAGAAGGAAAGCTGCAACCAGCGCCGGCGGCGGACGAGATAGCCCTGGCGGCTGTCGGCGCACATATGTCCGGCCTGCCGCTCAATCACGAACTGGCCCGCCTGGGCGCGCGTTTCCTGTATGCGGCAAAAACCGCGCCGGAATATAAACTGTACAGTCTTCCGGGCGGTCCGCCGTACCGCCCCGGTCTGATCCGGGACGAAGACGGTTCTTCAATCGCCATCGAAGTCTGGGCCCTGCCGGCAGCCCGCTTTGGTGATTTTATCAAAGGCATTCCCCAACCATTGGGCATCGGCACCCTGAACCTGGAAAACAATGAACAGGTGAAGGGTTTTATCTGTGAAGCGTGCGGGAGGGATGGCGCCGAAGACGTCACCATCCATGGCGGCTGGCGCAACTATCTTCACTCTCTCTCAACCCCTCAACTCCAATCGAAGGAGATACAACATGCGTAGACGTGATTTTCTAAAAACTGCCGGTGCCGTCACCGGCGCATCGGTTCTGCCGTTCCTCAAGTTCCTGCCGGCTGAAGCCGCTGGGCGCAGCGACACCCTGGTGGTGGTAGCCGGTCAGGGTATCAACAGCCTTGACCTGCACCGCAAAGGCACCAACCGCCCGAGTTATCAGGTTACCGTC
Organism: Rhodospirillales bacterium; assembly: GCA_016776525.1. GTDB lineage: Bacteria > Pseudomonadota > Alphaproteobacteria > Rhodospirillales > JADHTD01 > JADHTD01. The sequence goes on along the minus strand of JADHTD010000032.1, from coordinate 9,628 downwards.
AATATATATGACCGCTTGGTCCGCTTTGGCGTGACAGAACTAAAAGACGGTTCCCTGTCTTATGATTCGACCAAGATCGAACCTGAAGTCGCCGAATCCTGGACCACCTCCAAGGACGGCAAGTCGCTGACTTTCAAGATCAGCCCTAAGGCTAAATTCTGGGATGGCAGCCCGGTTACCGCTCATGACGTCAAATGGTCATTCGATCGCGCCGTCAGCCTGGGCGGTTTCCCGGCAGTTCAAATGAAAGCCGGTTCCATGACCAAGCCGGAACAATTCGTCGTGGTCGATGACATGACCTTCCGTATCGACCTGCCGAAACCGTCAAAACTGACGCTGCCGGATTTGGCCGTTCCTATTCCCTTTATCATCAATTCTAAGGTTGCTAAGGCCAAGGCAACAGAGAAGGATCCGTGGGCAACGGAATACCTGCATAAGAACCCGGCCGGTTCCGGCGCCTACAAGATCGCCCGCTGGGATCCGGGCCAGCAGTTCGTCTATGAGCGCAACGAGGATTGGGCCTTAGGCACGAAGCCGGGTGTCAAACGGGTTATCGTGCGTGAAGTACCGTCGGCCTCCACCCGCCGTGCCCTGACAGAAAGGGGGGATGCCGATCTTTACATGAATGTCCCAGCCAAGGATGCCAAGGAGTTCAAGGAAGGCGGCAAAATTAAAGTCTCCGGCGCACCAATCGATAACTGCCTGCACGTGCTGGGTCTTAACCTGAAACACAAGCCGTTCGACAATAAAAAGGTGCGCCAGGCCATCGCTTTTGCCTTGCCGTATAAGGAAATTGTTGAGGCCGCTGCTTATGGCCGCGGCAAGCCGATGTATGGTGCCAAGGAGATGACGCCGTCGACCATTAAATGGCCGCAGCCCTTCCCCTATGACACCGACTTTGACAAAGCCAAGGCGCTGTTGACGGAAGCTGGCTTCGGCAAAGGGTTCGAGACCACGCTGTCTTATAATCTGGGCCTTGCCGATTGGCAGGAACCGACCGCCCTGTTGATCCAGGAAGCACTTGGTAAAATCGGCATCAAGGTGACGCTGGACAAAATCCCGGGCGCTAACTGGCGGACTGCCGCTTTGGTTAAAAAGAGCCTGCCCATGCATCTGGAGAACTTCGGCGGCTGGCTGAACTATCCCGACTATTACTTCTTCTGGGCCTACAAGTACGGACACCTTTTCAATTCGTCTAATTACAAGAATCCGGAAGTCGAAAAACTGGTCGATGAAACCCTGCACATGAGCGTCGAGGATCCGCTGTACGCGGCTAATGTCATGAAGATGATCTCCATCGCCTTTGAAGACGTGCCACGCATTCCGCTGTACCAGCCTTATCTCGACTCGGCCATGCAGAAGTCGGTCGAAGGCTATGCTTCCTGGTTCCACCGGCAACTCGATTGCCGGACCATCTCTAAGGCCTAGGAACCACCAAGGCATGCGGACCAAGCTGCATCAGGTCGGACGACGGCTCCTCCAAGCTCTGCCCTCGGTCTTCGGGGTCGTCGTCATCTCCTTTGCCCTGACCCGGGCACTGCCCGGTGACCCGGCCATCTACTTTGCCGGAGCCATGGCGGATAAGGAGTCGATCGAGCAGGTCCGTATCGCCTTGGGGCTCGACCGCAGTTGGCTGGAGCAGTTCTTCATTTATGTCGGAAACCTGTTCAAGGGGGATATGGGGCTGTCGCTGAGCACCGGGCAGCCGGTTCTCCAGGAATTGCTCACCCGCCTGCCGGCTTCCTTGGAACTAACCTTCATCGGTCTCGGTCTGGCCGTCCTCCTTGCCGTGCCCCTGGGTATCTTGGCGGCGACCCATCCGGGAAGCTGGATCGACCATGTTTGCCGGGTATTGGTAACTGCTGGAGTCTCCCTGCCGACCTTTTTCACCGGCTTATTCCTGATTTATATTTTTTATTATCTTTTGGGCTGGGCGCCGTCTCCATTGGGACGGCTGGATATTCTCTATCTCTCACCACCGACGGTCACCGGGTTCTATACCATCGACAGCCTGCTTGCCAGGGATGGGGAAACATTCATTTCCAGCCTGAAGCAACTGATCCTGCCTGCCTTCACCCTGGGCCTGTTTGCCCTGGCCCCGATCGCGCGGATGACCCGCGGGGGCATGCTGGGAGCGCTAAGCAGTGATTACGTGAGAACCGCCCGGGCCAATGGATTGGCGCGGGCGACGGTATTGCTGACTTATGCCTTCAGAAATGCCGCGTTGCCGTTGCTGACCACCTTGGGCATGGTCTTCTCCTTCCTGCTGGGCGCCAACGTCTTGGTCGAAAAAGTTTTCTCCTGGCCGGGCATCGGATCTTTCGCCATTGAGGCCCTGGTTGCCTCTGATTACGCCGCCGTACAGGGCTTTGTTCTGACCATGGCGCTGTTGTTCGTGGTCGTGAACTTGACCATTGATGTGATCTTGACCCTGACCGACCCCCGGGTCGGCCTGGATGATTAGGGCGGATTGATCAGCATGACTCGTTTTCTCAAACATTTCCGCTATGTGATGGGTGAAAACCCGGTGACCGTTTTCGCCTTTTCGCTTTTTACCGTCATTCTATTTATGGGCATCTTCGGCCATTGGATTGCGCCCTATGACCCACTGGCGACAAACACAGCGATGACCTTGAAGCCGCCCAGTTGGAGCCATCCCTTCGGCACCGACCATTTGGGCCGGGATGTCTTCAGCCGGGTTATCGTCGCCACCCGCCTCGACCTGGGGATCGCCGTATCAGCCGTTGCTCTTTCATTCTTAATCGGCAGTGCGCTCGGCTGTTCGGCCGGTTTCTGGGGCGGTTGGCCGGATCGCATCATCGGCCGCTTTTCCGACACCATCATGGCTTTTCCGTTGTTTGTGCTGGCCATGGGCATCGTTGCCGCCATGGGCAATTCGGTGGAAAACATAATTTATGCCACGGCCATCATCAACCTGCCGTTCTATATCCGGGTTTCACGCACCGAAGCCAGCGTCAGGCGCAACGCCGGATATGTGAATGCGGCGCGCCTGTCCGGTTGCACCGACGGCCGTATCCTGGCGACACAGGTGTTTCCCAATATCCTGCCGCCGATGATGATTCAAATCTCCCTCAACATGGGTTGGGCCATTCTGAACGCCGCCGGATTGTCCTTCATCGGCTTAGGCGTACGGCCGCCCGATGCGGAATGGGGCATCATGGTCGCCGAAGGGGCAACCTATATCGTTTCCGGTGAATGGTGGCTGGCCCTATTCCCAGGGGCGGCACTGATGACAGCGGTATTCTGTTTCAACTTGTTGGGCGACGGCTTGCGCGACCTCGTCGACCCTTTACGGCGGACTTGAGGACATTCCATGGACAAAACGCCTTTCCTCAATGTTGACGAACTGTCGGTCGAATTCCGCACGCGAAATGGAATCGTCCAGGCTTTGGAAAAGGTTTCGCTTCATGTCGAGAAAGGCGAAGTTCTGGGTGTCGTTGGAGAAAGCGGTTCCGGCAAATCCGTAACCGCCTATACGGCCATCGGCCTCCTCGACGCTGCCGGTGAGGCTTCCCATGGCACTGTAACCTTTGACGGTATGCCCTTGACTGATGCCCGTGAAGCAGACCTCAGGGATCTCAGGGGCCGTGAGATTTCGATGATTTTCCAAAACCCCAGGGCCGCCCTCAATCCCATCCGCCCGGTCGGCAAACAGATTGAAGATGTGCTATTGCGCCATGTCCAGGCGACGCGACAGACGGCCAGGGATAAAGCCGTCGCCATGTTGAAAAAGGTCAAGATCGTCGAACCGGAGCAGCGCTATTGGAGTTACCCGTTTGAACTATCAGGCGGCATGTGTCAGCGGGTAATGATCGCCATCGCCCTGGCCTGTGATCCGCGTCTGTTGATTGCCGACGAACCGACAACCGGCCTCGACGTGACCACCCAGAAGGCCACTATGGACCTGATACGCGAATTGACACGGGAACAGAACATGTCGGTGGTCCTGATAACCCATGATCTCGGCATGGCAGCAGCCTATTGCGACCGATTGGTGGTGATGCAGAAGGGCCGCGTGGTGGAAAGCGCCCCGGTCAACGATTTGTTCGCCGCTCCTCAACACCCATATACGAAAAAGCTTATTGCCGCCTCGCCGGGGCCGAACTCGACGCTGGAAGAACTGACGGCTGTACCGGACGAGATGGAAACGGCCAATATGGCGCAGCCGAATGTGGCGCCGCTTCCCAAGCGTCCGAAAACGGCCGAGCCTGAAAAGCTTTTGGAAGTCATCGATTTGGTGAAGGAGTTTCCAATTAAATCCGACAATGTTTCGTTGTTGCCGTGGCGCAACAACGGGCAGGAAGAGCAGGCCTTTCGTGCCGTCGACGGCATTTCCTTCTCAATGATGCGCGGGGAGAGTTTGGGCTTGGTCGGTGAATCGGGGTGCGGAAAATCAACCACCTCAAATATCATCACCCGCCTCATGGACCCGACATCCGGCGATGTAATTTTCGACCACCGTAATATCACTACCCATTCGGCGGCTAAGTTTGCGCGGTTACCCGAACGCATGAAAATCCAAATGGTTTTTCAGGACCCGACCGAAAGTCTAAACCCCCGCTATTCGGCGCGGCAGAGTATTGCCCAGCCTTTACGGCATCTGAAAGGACTGCGGAATCGCAAGGAGATCGCCACCAAGGTCGATGCCCTGGCCGAGCTTGTCGGCCTGCCGGGGAACCTGCTGGACCGTTTCCCGCACCAATTGTCAGGTGGCCAGAAGGCCCGGGTCGGCATCGCCCGGTCTATCGCCGTCGATCCCTTGTTATTGGTGCTCGACGAGCCGACCTCGGCGTTGGATGTATCGGTGCAGGCGGTGGTTCTGCAATTGCTCGACCAGCTTAAGCGGGACTTGGGCATGAGCTACATTTTCGTCTCTCACGACCTAAATGTGGTGCGTCTGTTATGTGAGCGGGTCATCGTCATGAACCGTGGCAAGATTATCGAAACGGGAACGGCCGACGAAGTGCTAAACAATCCTGAAGAGGCTTACACGAAGACTTTGGTCGAAGCCATTCCCCATTTTGAACCCCGGACAGAGATAGAACGACAGGTATCTGCTTTATAATGTCCGCTTGTGGCTAAAAGCGGACATTCCCTAAGCCTGCCTTTAATGTCCGCTTTGCTTCCTAAAGCAGACGGCCCTCTTTGTCCCCAACGCCCCCAACGCCCCCAAAGCCCCCAAAGCCCCCAAAGCCCCCAAAGCCGTATACGGAAGATGGCATTATAGCAATTATTTCTTGACATTTGAATAATATAGGATATTATACCTTTAATTGCTCTTTGACATTGTGAAGAGGATTATCGGTTATCTGCCGCCCAGGACGGGGTGGGGGTGATTTGGTTTTCAGCGGATTCTCAGGGGCTGTTGGGTTGGGATCAAGCTCCCTTTTCTCGCATTTTCCAGGTGCTGTTGGGTTGGGATCAAGCTCCCGTAAAAGTCCCAAAATGATGAGAAATGATGAGGTTTTGCCGCCGAATAGGGCCTGTTTTCTTTAATATCAACGAATTAGTCCGTTTCAAACGGGGTGTAAACGCTCTAAAACGGTCTTTTTTGCTCCGAAACCGGTCCCAAAAGGCATCAAAACCACCTCTGGTGCGCTGTGGTAAAACCCTCTATTAATGCGGCCCGACCGGAGGAACCCGTTGATGGACTGTGATAAAATCGTTCTGGCCCTGCCCAAGGGGCGCATCCTGAAAGAGGTGCTGCCGCTGCTTCAGGGTGCCGGAATCGAACCGGAAGCGGCCTTTAGCGATCCCGAGTCCCGCAAGCTGCGCTTCACCACCAACGTCGCGGAACTGGACCTGATCCGGGTGCGCAGTTTCGACGTCGCCACTTTTGTCGCCTTCGGGGCCGCCCAACTGGGGGTGGCCGGTCAGGATGTGCTCATGGAATTCGACTACCCGGAGCTCTACGTGCCGCTGGACTTGGGCATCGGCGCCTGCCGCCTGGCTGTCGCCGAGCCCGAAGACATGGTAGCCGACGACGACCCGGCCAAGTGGAGCACGGTCAGGGTCGCCACCAAATACCCGGCGACCACCCATAAGCACTTTGCCAAGCGCGGTGTGCAGGCCGAATGCATCAAGCTGAACGGAGCCATGGAACTGGCCCCGAAGATGGGTCTCTGCCGCCGCATCGTCGATCTGGTCTCGACCGGGGCGACGCTGAAGGCCAACGGTCTGGTCGAGATTGAGAAAATAGCCGATATTACCTCACGGCTGGCAGTCAACCGGGCGGCCTGGAAGACCCGGCCCCGGGAGATCAGCCGCTGGATTGACGCCTTTCAGGCGGCCTTGGCAAATGAGCCCGGAAGGAGCTAAGGGATGACGACAAGGCTAAACGCCGGAGATCCCGGTTTCGAAAGCGACCTGCAGACGGTGCTGCTTGCCAAGCGGGGCAAGGAGTCGGATGTCGATGCCGCCGTTGCCGCTATCCTCGCCGATGTCAGGGAGCGCGGTGATCAGGCCGTTATCGAAGCCACCGAAAAGTTCGACCGTCTTTCCCTGACGCCGGAGACCCTCAGGATTTCGGACGATGAGATCGGCCGGGCTGCCTCTGAATGCGATGCCGAAACGCTGACCGCCCTCGACCTGGCGGCGCAGCGGATCACCGATTATCACAGCCGCCAGCTGCCGGAAGATTTCGATTATACCGACGATAAGGGTGTCCGCTTAGGCAGCCGCTGGACCGCCATGGAAGCCGCCGGGCTGTATGTGCCGGGCGGCACGGCGTCCTATCCGTCCTCGGTCCTGATGAATGCCCTGCCGGCCAAGGTGGCCGGGGTCGAGCGCCTGGTCATGGTAGTGCCGTCGCCGGACGGCGTGCTCAACCCGCTGGTGCTGGCGGCGGCCCGGACCGCCGGTGTCGATGAGGTCTACCGGATCGGCGGCGCCCAGGCGGTCGGTGCCCTGGCTTACGGCACGGCGACCATTGCCCCTGTCGATAAGATCGTCGGCCCGGGAAATGCCTATGTGGCGTCGGCAAAAAAACAGGTTTTCGGCACGGTGGGCATCGATATGATCGCCGGGCCGTCGGAAATCCTGGTGGTCGCCGATGGGGACAACGACCCGTCCTGGATCGCCGCCGACCTGTTGAGCCAGGCCGAGCACGACACCCTGGCCCAGGCGGTGTTGATCACCGATAACGCGGATTTCGCCGAGGCCGTTGCCCGCGCCGTCGATGTCCATTTGCAGGCGCTGCCGCGCACGGAAATCGCCACCCAAAGCTGGCGCGACCAAGGGGCCATCATTGTCGTCAAAAACCTCAGCCAAGCGCCGGCCATCGTCGACCGCATTGCGCCGGAGCACCTGGAACTGGCCGTTGATGACCCTGAGGCCCTGGCCGATTGCATCAACCATGCCGGAGCCATCTTCCTCGGCCGTTACACGCCGGAAGCCATCGGTGACTATGTCGGGGGTCCCAACCATGTGCTGCCGACGGCCGGCAGCGCCCGCTTCTCTTCCGGCCTGGGGGTTCTTGATTTCCTGAAACGGACGTCGCTGATCGGCTGTGATGCCGACAGCCTCCGGGCCATCGGCCCCGCTGCCGTTACCCTGGCCGAGGCCGAAGGCCTGGATGCGCACGCGCTTTCCGTATCGGTCCGGCTGAATCCTGCGTCTGGTAACTAACTCCCGTGTCCAAGAACGGGAAAATCGCCAATATCTTCCTCGATGAGCGGACCGTCATCCGCCGCAGTCCACAGGTGGAACATGACCGCAAGGTGGCGATCTATGACCTGCTGGAAGAAAACGTTTTTGAACCGGCCGACGATATCACCGGTCCTTTCGAGGTGCATCTCAGCATTGAGGATAACCGGCTGGTTTTCAGTGTTCGCAATACATCGGATGTTGAGTTAGTCCGCTTCAACCTGCCGCTCACGCCTTTCCGCTCCATTATCAAGGACTACTTCCTGGTTTGTGAGAGTTATTACAAGGCCATTAAAAGTGCTTCGCCGTCGCAAATCGAAGCCATCGACATGGGCCGCCGGGGGTTGCACAACGAAGGCGCCGATCTGCTGTGCGAACGCCTGGCCGACAAAGTAACCATCGATATCGATACGGCGCGGCGGCTGTTCACCCTGATTTGTGTCCTGCACATTCGGGGGTGAGTATGGGTGATTTGCCATCCGCCGTTCTTTTTGCGTGCACCATGAATTCAATCCGCTCGCCGATGGCCGAAAGCATCCTCAAGCACCTGCACGGCCATCAAATCTATGTTGATTCTGCCGGTGTCCGGACCCGGGAAGTGGACGGCTTTGCGGTGGCGGTTATGGACGAGATCGGCATCGATATCAGAAACCACACGTCGAAGACCTTTGACGACCTGGAAGACAGTTCCTTCGACCTGGTCATTACGCTGTCTCCGGAAGCACAGCATAAAGCCGTGGAAATGACGCGCGTCATGGCCTGTGACGTGGAATTCTGGAATACCTTTGATCCGACCTATGTTGAAGGTTCCCGCGAAGAGCGCCTGGAGGCCTTCCGTAAGGTTCGCGACCAGTTGATGCAGAAAATCAAGGATCGTTTCCCGCAGTCCGGTTTGATGCACCTCTAAACCGGTCGGCAAAGCACTGCAAAGACATAACGAATCCGCAACAAACGCGGGAAAAGACTTGACCGCAAAGCCGATGAACGGCACTTTTTGGGCCGTCTCGTCACAAAAAGGGACCATAATGGCCAAAGAAGAAGTTTTAGAGTTCACAGGCGTCGTTACCGAGCTGCTGCCCAACGCCATGTTTCGGGTAAAGCTTGAGAACGACCACGAGATTCTTGCCCATACCGCCGGTAAGATGCGCAAGCACCGCATCCGTGTCCTGGCCGGGGACAAGGTCAACGTGGAAATGACGCCGTATGATCTGACCAAGGGTCGGATTACCTTCCGGTTTAAGTAAGCGGGTTCGGGGGATGCCGCCATGGCGCCTTCCGGGCAGCAGACTCCCATCCTGATTCTGGCTTCGGCCTCCCCCCGCAGGGAATCCCTTTTGAATCTGGCCGGCTATCCGCCGGACCGGATCATTCCTGCCCATATCGATGAAGCCCCTATGCCCGGCGAATTGCCGGCGGCACAGGCCAAACGCCTGGCCATTGAAAAAGCCCGGGCCGTTGCCGAAGACCATCCGGGGGCTCTGGTACTGGGGGCTGACACGGTGGTTGCCTGCGGTCGGCGTATCCTGCCGAAAGCGGAAAACGAAGATCAGGCCCGGGCTTTCCTGGAAATGCTTTCCGGTCGTCGGCACCGGGTATACGGCGGCGTCTGCCTGATCGGAAGTGATGGCAACGCCCATGCCAAGTGTGTGATGACGGCGGTCACCTTCAAACGGCTTGGCGGGGAGGATATCCGCGGCTACATCGACAGCGGCGAGTGGCGCGATAAGGCCGGGGCTTACGCCATTCAGGGGCGGGCCGGGGCTTTCGTCCGGCGCCTCAACGGGTCTTATCCCAATGTCGTCGGCCTGCCGGTTTTCGAGGTGTCGGCGATGCTGGCGGGGCTGGGCTTGAAGCCGTCTCCGGCGGCAGCCGAGAAATCTCAGTAAATGCATAAGGACGGGTCTTGACCATAGACGAAATCCTCATCAACGCCGGTCCGGGAGAAACCCGGATCGCGCTGCTC
>JADHTD010000031.1 GCA_016776525.1 Rhodospirillales bacterium | reverse complement strand
TCATCGTCTTCACCGCCGCCGTCGTCCAGGGTCGAGAGGAAGGCCATGACCATCAGCATGTCGTCGTCCGGCCGCCCGGCGAACAGTTCCTTGATGCTTTTGTGGGGGCGGTTTCCGGCCAGGAAGTCTTCGATCTGTTTCAACAGATAGCGGATATGCTGGCCGCTGAGCCGCGGCCCGCGCTCGGTTCCCAATGCCTTTTTTCCATGACAGCGGGCGCAATCGGCCTTGTAGATGGATGCCCCCTTGCGGGCGTTGCCCGGATAGCGGGGGATCATGAGAACCTGTTTCGCCTGCTTCAAGCGGGTCAGCCCGTCAATGACGCCGTCGGTTTCCGGTAGTTGGGTCATCAGCTTGAGGCTCGCCAGATAGGCGGAGACGGCAATGACGTCCTCTTCCGGCAGTTCCCGTTCGTTGGCATAGGGGATCATCGGGATGTTTTCCCGCTCCCGGCTCTTGAAGAGCCTTATCTGCTGGGCGATGAAGGCGGGCGTCATGCCGGCCAGCCGGGGGTAAACGCCGCCACCACCGCCCTGGCCGTAGGGGCCGTGGCACGGCGCGCAGGTGTCGTAAATTTCTGCGCCCAGTTCCAGGTCCGGTTCGGTGCTATTCACACTACCCGGCCAGAAAAGGAACCCGGCCAGCAACAGGGCCGCCAACCGCCCTGCGGTCACGGCAGGTCTCCCCGCCGGAAAATGAGGAACCCGGCATAGGCGGTAAGGCAGCCCATGATTGCCGGATAGAGAAGACCGTAAAGCAGAAATCCGGTGTGCCCGAAAATGTCGAGGATGAAATGCGCCGTCGGACCCAACAACACCAATTGTGGATCGAAGATGGCCATGGAGGCCGTGCGGAAGACCTGCAACGGATTGGTCAGGGCAATGGAGACCACCAGATTATAGGGAATCTGCTCACGGACCATAATGCCGAGCAGCACCAGGTCGAGGAACACCAACAGTACCAGCCAGAGGATGAAAGACGCCCCCTGGGCGACATCCGACGACTTGGCCAAACTGGAAATGAGCATGCCGATGCCGAGGAAACACCAGGCCAGCGATATCAGGAATGCCGTGTTCAGGGCAAATTCAGCCCATGGTACCGTGTGCCCGGCAACCATCGCCCACAGAATGGCCCCGGTCATGGCCACGAACACCGGCAGGAAGACAATGACGAAGCGGCCCAGCAACTTGCCCCAATACCAGGCGGCCAGCGGAATAGGCAGGGACAGCAGGTATTCGAAGACACCGGCTTCCCGGTCGCCGGCGACCGAGCGGACGGTGGTGATTAATACGAAGATCGGCAGGATGGCCATGCAGATCTGGATGTAGATGATCAGCAGCCGCGATAAGCCGGTGAAACCCATGACCCGGGATTCGGTGAGCCCCGAGACCAGCAGCAGGACGATAACCAGCCCGAAGACGACGGTATAGATAAGGAACCAGCGGGCGCGGAGCGATTCCGCGATATCCAGACGGGCGGCGGCCATCAGGTGTTTCATCCCGGCACCCCCTGTTTCGGTTTCTTGGAGGGCGCCGGACAGATGTGATTGGGCGCTTTGGCCAGGATGCGATTGGTTAAGGCGACAAAATCGATGGAGCCGGGAAGGTTTTGCAGGGTCGCCCCGAAACCGTAGTTCATCGGCGTTTGATCGTTGGTGACATACCGGGCGTCACGGGCTTTCAGCCAACGTACGGACTGGCGGGTGCTGGTCCGCTCGGCAACCCAGATTTCCGTGTTGTTATCACCCGCCCACGGTTGGCCGTTGAGCCAGTTAACGGCGCAGCCGATATCGTCGAACTTGTAGACCTTCTGTTTCGGTCCACCCCGCACCTGGGCCGTAAAGCGGGCGTCGCTGATGATCATGCTGCACAACTTGCAGACATCGCGGTCCCAGTGGATCTCGGCCGGGCCGGTTTTTTCTTCGAAACAGCCGCTGAGGATGAGAGCGCCGCCACCGATCAGGCCGAGCACGGCTCTTCGGCTCATGGCAAGACGGCTCATTCCGGGACTTTTGGGGCATTGGCAGTTCATGCGCCGTTGCCTCCCTGCAGGTCGAGGGAAACCAGCAGCCCGGCATAACGCGAGACCATGGAGAGAAAACGCAGCCGGTCGGGACCGGCGACGGTTCCTTGCCAACGGGGTGCTTCGCCCTCCTTTTCAAAACCCCATTCCGTGAGCGCCTTGGCCAGGGCTTCCTCATTGCGGGAGGCCTCGATGGTGCAGGTAAGCAGGCTGGTCAGTTCAACCGTATCGACCACATGATCATCGAGGGTCACCCGTCCCTGGTCCAGTTCGACCACCCGGTTTACAAAGGCGGCCACTTCATCAAGCCGGTGGCTGGACATCAGCATCACGGATTTGTGGTTGTGTTCGGCTAACAGTTTGAAGAACACCTGCCGGGATTCCGGGTCCAGGTTGGCCGCCGGTTCGTCCATGAACAGCATGTCGCAATTGCGGCCGAGCGCAATCCCGATCAGCAGCTTCTGTTTCTGCCCGCCGGATAATTTGACGAAGGGCTGATGACGGACGGCTTCGAACTCGAGCCCTAAGGAAATGGCCAGGTCTTCCATCAATTTCGGATCGCTGTCGCTGACATGGGCGGCGAACAGAACCAGTTCGTTGACCGACATCTGCAAGGGCGGCGGCAACTGCGGTACGAAGCCGACCCGTTTGAGGACTTGCTGCCGGTTGCGGCGGGGGTCGAGGCCGTCGATCTGCACTGATCCCTGACAGACGTATTCGCCCAGCAGGCAGCGGATCAGGGTGGTTTTGCCGGCGCCGTTGGAACCGACCAGGGCGATGCGGGAACCGTCCGCGATTGACAGCGAGATACCGTCCAGCACGGGCCGCCGGCGGAAGGTCTTGGATATGTCTTTCAGTTCAATCATGGTTTTTGCCCGTTGCCTTCCGGCTGTCCTACAACAGCTTGTTGAGGCCTTTAATGTCGAAAGTCAAAGACTTCGTAGGGCAGATATCGACGCACATGCCGCACCGCGTGCAATCGGGACCGATGGTTTCGGTAACATCCTGGGCATAGGCTTTCTTGGTCACTTCCAGAACATGGGGAACCAGACAGATGTTGCGGCAGTCGCCTTCGTGCAAACAATCATCCAGGGTGTACTTGATATGCACCGGCGAGATGGCGCCGACAAACCCGTAGGTGATACCGATCGGACAGATATAACGGCACCAGGCGCGGCGGGTGAAAAAAACCTCGTAAAGAAGCAGGGCCCCGACCCAGATCAGGGCCAAGCCCGGGCCGTAAATCAGCGCCCGGCTGAGGATGCCCACCGGCGAGATGGCCTCGAACACCGTATAGCCGCTGATCAGGGCCAGCAGGGCAAACACCCCATAAAGAACGGTGCGGGTGTAGCGGCTCATGGCGAAATCCCGCACCATATTATTCTCGGCCAGCTTCAGATGGATTTTCTCAGTCCATTCGGACAATAGGTGATAGGGGCACACCCAGGAACAGAAGGTGCGCCCGCCCAGCAGCCACCACAGGATAAAGACGGTGACGGTGCCAATCACCAGATTGATGAGAATCACCTTGAAAGCCAGCATCACTTGCAGCGCCGAATTAAGGTCGGCGAAGTGGAAGCCGATGACGCGCGACGCCGTCAAGGCACCTTCCACCAACTGGATATCCAACTGATAAGACACCACGAACAACAGGTTGATGATGATGATTGAGGCCCAGCGCCAGTTGCGCCATTTGTTGGAGCGCGTCATATCCCGTTCAGCGCGGATCGCCGCCACCCGGTCCGGCTTGCCCCTGAGGTCATGATGAATGGCGTGGATGTTGCGCGCCGCCGGGGTGTATTGCTTTTTGTTCGGCTTGCGGACCGGATCCCCGCCGAGCATGGTCTTGACCGATTTGAGCATGCCCATCACAGCTGCTCCCAGGTCTTACGGATATCGACGACAATGGCCGGCGGGTCAACCGGGCAGACCATCTCGCAGACGCCGCAGCCGACACACTTGTCGAAGATTGCCGGCGACCCCCGAAGGTCGGACAGGTCGATGTGCAGGCGTTCGACGGTAATGGCGCCTTCGATGGGGCATTCCCGGGCGCACAGGTCGCAGAGGTCAAGATCATAAGGGTAATCCTGCACCGGGATCGGTTTCCAACGGTCCACATCCATATAACGCAGCTTGCCGGTGAAGCCTGCTTCGCGAATCTTGCCCTTGATGCCTTCGCCGCGCCGCGCCAGACAGGCATTGGGCCGGGCCAGGCGGGCCAATCCCATACGCACTTCTTCCTTGGTGCTGATCTCGTGGGTCAGGGCGCCGGTCGGACAGGCCAGCACACACTGCACGGCATCGCAGGAAAAGTCGCAGGCCTGGTCGCGGGCAACGATGTAAGGAACGCCGACCCCGAAGCCTTCATCCAGGTCGCCGAGTTCGATCGCTTTCACCGGACAGACCTGGACGCATTGGCCGCATTTGATGCAGGCGGCGAGGAAGTCTTTTTCTTCAATGGCCCCCGGCGGGCGCAGGCGTTCGGCCCATTTCTTGATAACCGGGAAGAACCCGAGGATGGCCGCCCCGGTAACACCGATGCCGACCCCCAGCGAACGCAGGAAGGTCCGGCGCGCCTTGCGCCGGTTGCGCAGCTGGGATTTGCTCAGTGCTTTCTGGGGTGGAGGTTCTGGGTTTTCGGCCATCTGTATTCTTTATCCCTTACTCGGCCTTCATGTATTTCTTGACCCGTTTCTTGAGGCCGAAGGGGTCATATTTCAAACGCTCGTCTTCCGCTGTGTCAGGGGACTCTTTTTTCCCGTCGCCGGCGCGGGCAATATGGACGTCGTCGCGGATTTTCGGTGTGCCGTCGCGAAGCAACACGATGGGTTCGGTAAACGGGGCCAGCCGTTCGAGGAAATCGAGCAGGCTCAACACTGCCGAACCCTTGAAAAAGGCTGTCGGTGGCACATCCATCCACAGTCGGTCGGCGTAAACCCGCATCTCATGTGCGGTGTCGCCGATACCGTTGCGGTCCAAGTCAAACCCCGCATAGTCATCCCAGAAATTACCATCCCAGGCGTTGCGCCTGGCCGACGCCTTGGCGTTGACGGAAACCTGCACGTAATTGTCCTCGAAACGATTGTCCTGGAAAATGTTGCCCTGCCAGTCGTTATGGAACAGTACACCGATGCTGTTGAAGGCAAAGAGGTTGTTGCGGATCCGGTTGGTGGTGTCCGGTTGGAAGGGCGAGACATCCAGATAAAGCCCGGTGGCGCTGTAGACGATGTCGTTGCCTTCGATGGTGACGTCGCTGGATTCCTTGAGGCCGATACCCATACCGGTGGCGCCCAGCGCGTGCGAGATGGTGTTGTTGCGTAAGATCAGGCCGTCGCTGTACATCAGGAACATGCCGACCGAGTTATCCCTGAAACGATTGCCCTCGACGATATTGCTGAGCGCATACATGAAATGCAGGCCATAACGGCCGCCGCTGATATGGTTGCGGGCAATGACGTTGTCGCCGGAATACCAGACCACCAAGTCGCGGGCGTCGCGGATGTCGTTGTCTTCGATGCGGTTGGCCTTGGAATACCAAAGCCGTATGGAATCGCCGCGCACGCCCAGGCTGAAGGTTTTCGACTTGATACGGTTGCGGCGCACGATGTTGTTGTCGGACTGCTGCATGTTAATGCCGAACAGGGCATCTTCGATGACATTGTCCTTGATGACGTTGTAGTTACCGCGCACCTGAATACCGGAATCGATGTCATTGTGGGATTCACCGGAACCGATAAGCCGCAGTCCGCGGACCGTGGCGCCGTTGGTTTCTATCCACAGCACTGTGCCCTTGCCCGCGCCGTCGATGGTTACACGACCGCCGCCGTCCAGGGTTATAGCCTTGGTGATGCGGATGGGGGCCTTGTAGACGCCGGGGGGTGGTGAAACAGTGTCGCCCGTTTTGGCGGCATCAATCATCTCTTGCAGGGATGCCGCGGCAGCCGTTGCGGAGAGGCCGCCCAGCAGCCACAGTCCCGTCAGCAGGGCGTAAAGGGCATGCTTCGGCTTAAGGGGTTTCACAACCTTACCTGACCTTCATTCTTCCGTAGTTTAGGAATCCTCGGATTCCTTGAGCTGTTTACGGCGGAGCAGCATGGCCAGCAGCATCACCAGTCCCTGCGCCGCGATCAGGCCGTATCCGTAATGGGGATAAGAATGGGTCGAGAATTGCGCCACTTTTCCCTGTCCGAAAACGGTCGGCATGAACGGTTTGATGCTGAAGGCGCCCATTTCGCTGAGGCTATGGCCGAACCACCACAGCCAGCTGGCGTACTCAATGACAAAAAACACCGGCAGCGCCGCCGGAATCAAGGCCAGCAGCCAATAGACCGGACGGATCAGCCAGAGTCCCGCTGCAAAGGCGGCCATGGCGGCGAGAATTGCCCAGTAAATGACGTTGGCCCAAGTCATCATCAGATCAATACGCGGATTGATCTTTTTGAGATCCCGGAAATAACGGCCAAGCGCCTCGCTGTAGCTTTCATGGATCGATTGCAGGCCGCTCCAGCCGGCATAATCTTCCGGTTCCAGGTCCATGGTGCCGACGACATCGCTGAGGTAATTAGGCGACAACAGTTTCACCCCGTCGCTGGTATGCATGGCCACCGTCATCCAGGCTGCGATACCCACGCAGCCTGCAGAAAAGACAATCTGCCGCGTTCGCCGCCCCGGGATCATGAAGGCAACCAGCATGACTCCCAGCAGCGAGAACAGGAACGGCGAATAGGCCCTCTCTACGGGGCCGCCGGCAGCAATCGGATACATACCGACAAAGTGGTTGATGGCGTCCATCTCGTGTTTGCAGTTGAGAACTTCATCTTCCTGTTTCTCGGCGCTCTCGATTAACTGGCAGCCGTTAAAAACGCCGTCCATGTGGAAGTGGATGCGGATGCCCTGGGGAAAAGCCGTATCCGGGTATTGGGGGGCCTTCAGGGAAACCCACCAGATGGGTGAGAAATAAGCAAAAATCAGCAGCAGCAGGGCCGCCCCTGTCAGCAGCCGGTAGAGATGACCTAGTTTGCTTTGTTCAGTCGTTGACATGGTACCTTCATCCAACAGCGTTTCACCGGAACCCGCATTGAGCCGGATCAATTCTAATTCTCAATACGGAAAGTGGCGAGAACGGGGAGCCAGTCGACCTATCGACCGGTCTTCGGCTCCCCTTGTCTCATAGTTTTATTCGAAGTCCGGGTTCTCCCAGCCCGGCTTGCCGAGGATTTCCTTCGGCGGCTTCTGACGGGAGACGAAATCCATCACCGCTTTCATGTCTTTGTTGGAAAAATCCTTGATCTGTTTGACCATGTCCGGGTTTGCATTGCGGCGTTTGCCGTCACGAATCCATTCGAACTGACGCACCAGGTACTTGTAATGCTGGCCCTGGATGCGGGGGTAGTATTTTTCGGGTATGCCCTGGCCGTTATCGCCGTGGCAACGCACGCAATTGTCTTTATAAAGCTTGGCGCCCAACGCCAGGTCCTTGCCGTCGCCTAATCCCGGCTCCGGGTTCATCGGCAGTTTGGCAATGTATCCGGCGACATCGGCGATGGCCTGGGGGCCGCCGATGGCTTTCGGCAGGGCGAACGGATACATGGTCGGGTTATCCCGGTTCAGCGCCCGGATATCCGACAATTGCTTGACGATAACTTTGGTGTGCTGACCAGCCAGCTGCGGGAATGTGCCGTCCGGCTTGCCCCAGCCTTCCGGCAGGTGGCAGGCAGCGCAGACCTCATAGACCTCGAGGCCGTTTTCCAGGTCCGGCTTCATTTTCAGGGCTTCATCCTGCTCGCCGCCGGCCTTGTTCCATTCCTTGGCAGGGCCGGCCGCCAGGACCGGGCCGCTGAAAATCAGCACCGCCGCAAATGCGGCTCCGATCATCATTGTTAGATTCTTCTGGTTAAACATTCCTTGCTCTCCGCGTCATGTTTGTTAGGGGGTTTTCAAACATCCGTTCTTATTTCGTCCGGTCGATCTGCGACAGGTAATCGGCAACCGCGTTGATTTCCGTGTCCTTCAGTTTTTTTATCATCGGATACATGGTCTTGCTTTTGCCGTTCTTGCGCGCCTTCGACTGGATGTCCTTGACCTGGGTGACGATATAGGCGCGTTTCTGCCCGGCGATGATGGGATAGCCCTTCAGCGGCTTCATGGCATTCTTGCCGTGGCAGGACCGGCATTTCTTCTTGTAGAGTTTCTTTCCGACTGCAACCGATTTGGGGTCGAGCGGCGTTTTCAGCTTGGCCGGCTCTGGCGGGGTTTGTTTGGCCAGCCATTTGACGATGGTTTTGATGTCCTTGTCGCTGATGGTAATGGCGCCGTCCGGGGCGACGAGGGCGCCCCGCATGCCCTGGCTGCGCGGATTGCCGGTGGCGTCCGGGCTTCCGGTACGCTTGCCAGCGATAATATCCTTGATCTGGCCAAGCATGTATTTCTCGGACTGTCCCGCCAGATTGGGATAGTCCATGATGGCCTTGGCGCCATTGCGGCCGTGGCAGGCGATGCAGGTCTTGGTCATGTAGAGTCTCTTGGCTGGATCGCGTTTTTTCTTGGCCGCGTCAGCCGGGGATAGGGCCAGCAGGACCGTAAATGCGGCCAAGCCAATAACCGTTAAAAATCGGGCGATAATAAAATTCATAAAACGTCTCCGATACATATCTTAGAGAAAGGTGGGGGAGCCAGCAATTGGCTCCCCCACTGAGTCTCAAACTCTCGACGGAACCTTATTTCTTGATAACCTTGGCTCCGTGTTGATCGAGATAGGTCTTGGCGCGCAGACCGATGTCGGCGGCTTTAACCTGATACTGCCACCATTGACCGGCCCACAGTGTGGCGTTGTGCCAGTCTTTTTTGGCGGCGAACCCTTCAGCTTTCTTCCGTGTATTGGCAGCGAAACCAAGCTGTTCGGTCGCATCTTCAACAAGGGCCACGACCGGTTTGAAGTCTTGGTAGTTCCGGGCCGTGATGTAACCGACGACGGTGTCGATGACGCCTTGCGTAGAGAGGTTGGTCTTGAACTGCTTGTCGTAGTCAGCCTTCTTGTAGATGGTCCCTTCGGTCCCCTTAACAGAGGTCTTTTGGTAACCCTTCGGTTGAACCAGAAGGTAACCCTGCATTTCCAGGTGCAACGCCGAGCAGAACTCGGTGCAGTAGTACGGGAAAACACCAGGCGTGTCGGCCTTGATGGTGGCCGAGGCTGTCTTGCCGGGTTCCAACGACAGGTTGGCATTGGTGCCGCTGATGGCGAAACCGTGGGTTTCGTCCTCGGCGCGCTCCAGGTTGGTGACATGGATGGTCACTTCGTCGCCTTCGTTGACTTCGATGATCTCAGGCGTGAAGTGCGAACGGATCGTGGTCATGAACACACGGACCTTGTTGCCGTCGCGTTCAATACGTTCCTTGCCGGGCCGGGTGCGGAACTTGTGTCGTTTGTCGGTACGACTATTCCAACCGCTTTTGTAGCGGATTTTCGGCTTCAGCTTGTCGGCCTTGATGGCCACGGCATAGTGCGGCTCACCCAACGGCAACGGCATGTCGTAGAGCAGTTCCATCTTGTCGCCGCTGATGTCGATCAGCTGATGGTTCTGCGGGTGCAGCGGGCCGACCGGGTTGAAGCGGTCGATGGCCAGCTTGTTCAGCGAGACCAGGTATTTGCCCTGCGGCGTGACGGAATCGCCTTCCATGGTCATCAGGTGACCGATGTTGTAGTGGATCGACAACTTGTCCAGCACCTTGCCTTCACAGTAGTCCCACTTGGTGACCTGGCTGTCCACATAGATGGAGGTATAGGCCACGCACGGTTTGGAATCGTACTGGGTGTGCAGGGGGCCAAGGCCAACCTGAACCTGCGTGTGCAGGGATTTTTTCAGATCGAGGATGGGAATGCCGTACGGGTCTTTACCGGCGAAGTCCTTGGCTTTGATCAGCGCCATCATCTTTTCGAAGCTGTAGACGTAGGTATGGCTGTCCAGCTTGCCGGAAACGATCATTAATTTACCATCCGGGCTGACGTCCATGCCGTGCGGACTTTTGGGTTCCGGAATGAGGAAGAGGATACCTTCCTTGACGGCCGTATCCATCATGATGACGTCATGGCCGTTGATCTTCTTGGCTTTGCCGGCCTTGACCAACTCGGCGGCCTTGCGCCAGTTGACCATGTGGAAAAAGTCGGTGTCCTTCTGCGAGCAACCGGCTTCAAACGGCGGGCGGCCTTTTTCAATGCCACCGACATAGCGTTCCGAACAGAACGAGTTGGTAAACGACCAGCCGTCGGACGGGCCCTTACCGAAGTCGGACAGATCCTGGGAATAGGGCGGCAATTCAACCGAGAAGGATTCGCTTGGCACAATACGGCCTTCCTTGCGGTCGAATTTCCAATAGGTAACGGCGCCGCGGTATTTCTCGTTGAACTGTGAGAGCGGCACATATTCATTGGCAAACGGTGCCGGATACTGGGCCGCTTCGATGACGTATTCGGTGTTGGGCGTCACAAAAGCGCCGCCGTGTTCCGATTTCATGATCGGGTTGACGACGATCTGCTTGGTTTCAAAATCGGACAGGTCGACCACCGCCAGGCGGGGATTGTTCTTGTCGTTGATGAACAGATACTGGCCGTCATAGACGCCGTTGGTTTCGGAAATGGCGGGATGGTGGGTATCACCAAACAGGATGTCCTTACCGTTAACCCGACCTTGGGCCAACACGGCTTTCGATTCGTCATCGAAGCCATAACCCTGCCAGGGTTCCGGCGTGAACACCGCCACGTATTTCAGGATACGCATGGAGGGAACGCCGTAGACGATCAGCTGACCGCTTTGACCGCCGGAACTGAAGGCGAGGAATTCATCGCGCTTGCCGGTCGGTACATAGGTCTTGGCCGCAGACAGAACGTCTTTCTGCGACAGTCCCCGCCGTTTCATGACATCATCCAGGCTTTCCGCCGACCAGGCAGAGCCCGTTGCTGACAAGCCGAAGCCGACTGTTACCAGGGCCATCAGCAGTTTTTTGCTTATTCGTTTCATTAGGGATTGCCTCCTCTTAAAACCGATCCCGTTTAAAAAAAACAGATAACGGCCAAGGGCGGATTGCCCGGACCGTTTTGCATTGCAATATTAGAGCGGGATAATAAACAGGGAAGACGCCGGTCATACTTGACCGTGGTTAATTCACTCTAAATTATTGTGAATATGATGGCCATCGTTTGACGCCGCTTGCCGGCAAGGAGTTTCAAGAGAAATGGCGATAGTTCGGGCAAGACACGCTATGGGCCGGATTTTTCTGGGCCTTGGGGTGATTTTTCTGCTGTT
The DNA here is from genome assembly GCA_016776525.1 of Rhodospirillales bacterium. GTDB lineage: Bacteria > Pseudomonadota > Alphaproteobacteria > Rhodospirillales > JADHTD01 > JADHTD01. Next base: position 4,176 of record JADHTD010000031.1, on the reverse strand, counting down.
CTTTTCAACGGTCGGCAAGGGGGTTCTGTCAGCGGAATCGGCGGTCGGCGGACGTTTTATCCTACAGGATCATTTTGGAAACACCGTTACCGACCGGACTTACCAAGGCTCCTTTATGCTGGTTACCTTCGGGTACACATTCTGTCCCGATGTCTGTCCGACCAACCTCAGCAACATGTCCGATGCCATGGATGTCCTGGGCGACAAGGCCCGGCAGGTGACGCCGATTTTCATCACCGTCGACCCGGACCGGGACACGGTCAAACAATTACGCGATTACGTTGATAGTTTTCATCCGCGTCTGGTCGGCCTGACCGGCCCCAAGGCCATGATCGACCGACTGGCGACCGGCTATAAAGTAAAATATGCCCTGCAAAAGCCCGATAAGACCGATGATGAATGGTATACCGTCGACCATACGGCCTCCATTTACCTGATGGCCCCCGATGGGCGGTTTCTGGTGAAGTTCGCCCACGGCATGGACCCGGAGAAAATGGCCCGCCGTATCCTCGATTTTCTTTAGGAACGGGTTGCATGCCTGATATGCAGTTTTCGCTGAATCGCTAAATATTTTCGATTAACCTACTGTAATTAAAATAAAATTCGGCATTCTGTCAGAGATTGATTCTTTACCCTCTATGACAGTTATCAAGGCGATTCACCTACATTAGTCCTAAAATTAATACCACTTTCCCAATACGGCTTCCGGAGGATGATATGGAGGGGACTTCCAAAATCCTGCCTGCTGAGCGTTTTGATGTTCTATTCGAGGTGCTCAAAAAGCAAGGGTTTGATATTTGGGGCGTTCACGAAAAAGACGATGCCCTGACCTTGGCGCCAATTGACGGACCGGCCGATTTGCCGCGCGGAAGGATCGATGACACCGGGCCCGGCAAGATGCGCCTTATTGATGGGTCTAGGGACGCTTATTTTGACCATACCCTGCCCATGCAGGGGCTCAAACGCCTAGTCTATCCGCCACAGGATAAAGTGTTTGAAACGGGTGAGGACTATATGTTCACCGAACCGCCCGTCGACGCCAAGCCGATCGCCGTCATCGGTGCCCGTTCCTGTGATCTTGTGGCCTTGGAAACACTGGCCGATGTCCTGGAAAACGGTCCTTATCCCGACCACCGGTTTGCCGAACGCCGCCAAGCCCTTTGCCTGGTTGCCGTCAATTGTACGCGGGCCGCCAAGACTTGTTTCTGTACATCCATGAACAGCGGACCACGGGCCGAAAGCGGATATGATCTGGCTCTTACCGAACTTTTCAATAGCGACGGACACCGTTTCCTGATTGAAGCCGGCGGCGAACGGGGGCAGGCGGTTCTCGACGCCATGTCCGTCGATGAAGCAACGGACAAGGACCGGCATGCAGCCAACATTATCTCATCGACTGTTGCCGCTTCGATGACCCGCAGTATACCGGACGATGCCCGGGAAACGCTGAAGTCGTCCTATGACCATCCCCAGTGGAGCGATATCGGCGAACGGTGTATGGATTGCGCAAACTGTACCCTGGTCTGTCCGACTTGCTTTTGTTCGACGATTGAAGACCGTTCGTCGCTGGACGGCAGCATCGCCGAACGCTGGCGGCGCTGGGATAGCTGTTTCATCCGTGACTTCAGCTATATCCACGGTGGCGTCGTCCGCAAGGAAACGGCATCGCGCTACCGCCAGTGGATGACCCATAAATTAACTCACTGGCATGATCAGTTCGGACGTTCAGGATGTGTCGGCTGTGGCCGTTGCATCGCCTGGTGTCCGGTTGGAATCGATATTACGGCTGAAATCCGGGCCATCTCAAAAACCGGAGAGGCTGTTGTAGAAGCAGGAGTAAGCTAAATGGCTGCGATAAAGAAAATTGCGGAACTGCTGTCCGCCCACCCGCTCTTCGAAGGGTTTGATTCGGATACCATGGAATTTTTGGCCGGTTGCGCCGAGAACAAGGCTTACCGGAAGGGAGAATACATTTTCAAAACCGGCGAGCCTGCTGACAAATTCTACATCTTGCGGAGCGGTGACGTTGCTCTGGAAATGCAGATTCCCGGCCGTGCCCGGTTGACGGTGCAGAGCCTGCACACGGATCAACTGATCGGCGCTTCCTGGATGTTGCCGCCGTTTACCTGGCGGCTGGATGCCAGGGCCATGACCAATATTCGTGTGACCAGAGTCGATGCCGCCTGCCTGCGGGATAAATGCGACGAAAACCACGAACTCGGCTACACCATCATGAAGCGGTTCCTGCCGATCATCGCTGAACGGTTGCAAGCCACCCGCATGCAGCTTGTCGACCTTTATGCCCCTATGAGTGAAGTCGGAACTAGATTATGAGAGCAGTTTCTGCCGACGAGGCAACCTCGTCCTGGGATCTGGGCATGGTGCCTCGGCCCTTTCGCGTGCGGAAAAACCGCCGGGAACTTAACGATGTTGTGACCTTGGAATTGGAACCGGAAAGCGGTGAGCCGATGGCTTTCGAGCCCGGCCAGTTCACCATGCTATACCTGCACGGCATTGGTGAAATACCCATCAGCATTTCCGGGGACCCGTCCCATGAAGGCGTCTTGGTTCAAACGATCCGTTCGGTTGGTGCCGTTTCCGAAGGATTCTGCAATCTGTCCGAAGGCGACATGGTTGGCGTCCGCGGACCTTTTGGCCGGCCCTGGCCGGTTGAAAAAACTGACGGCAAAAACCTGTTGATTATGGCCGGTGGACTTGGCCTGGCGCCGGTACGGCCAGCCGTTTATTGGGCTTTGCAGAATATGGACCGGATCAAAAAACTCAACATTCTATACGGTGCCCGGACGCCTGACGATGCCCTGTTCCCATCTCAGCTACTCGGCTGGGAAGCCGTCGATGATGTTAAGGTGTTGCTGACTGTCGACCGGCCCGTCGATGACTGGTATGGCCGTGTCGGGGTTGTCACGGACCTGATCGCGGACCTGGATATCGATCCACAGGAAACCATCGCCATGGTCTGCGGACCGGATGTCATGATGAATTTCACCATCCAATCGCTGAGGGCCTGGGGCCTGGACGGAGAAAACGTCTATGTATCCCTGGAACGAAATATGAAGTGCGCTATCGGCTGGTGCGGCCATTGCCAGATGGGGCCGCATATCATCTGTCATGACGGTCCCGTTTTCTCGGCGCCGGAAGTAGCGGAATTAATGAGCGTATGGGAGCTCTAAAAAAATGAAACCGAAACTTGCCGTTTGGAAGTTTTCTAGTTGTGATGGCTGCCAGCTGACTTTGCTGGATTGCGAGGATGAACTGCTGGCTTTGGCCGAACGGGTGGAGATCGCCTATTTCCTGGAAGCCACGCGCACCCAACTGGACGGCCCTTATGATGTCTCACTCGTAGAGGGTTCGATCTCGACGCCGGATGAGGTGGAACGCATCAAGGATGTCCGTGCCGATTCTAAAATGCTGGTGAGTATCGGCGCCTGCGCGACAGCCGGCGGCTTCCAGGCCCTGCGTAATACCCGCGACCACGCTGAATTGCAAAAAACGGTCTATGCCCATCCGGAATACCTGGACGCCCTCGATACATCGACGCCGATTTCCGATCATGTGAAAGTCGACTTTGAACTGCGCGGCTGCCCGATCGACAAAGCGCAGTTGGTAGAAGTCCTGCTGGCCGTACTCAAGGGCCGGGCACCGGTTATTGCCAACTACAGCCAGTGCGTCGAATGTAAGATGAGCGGGACGCCGTGTATCGTCGTCACCCGTGGCACGCCCTGCATCGGGCCGGCGACCAAGGGTGGTTGCGGCAACCTGTGCCCCACCGTTGGGCGTGGGTGCTATGGCTGCTTTGGCCCCAAGGACAAACCGAACACGGCCGTCCTGGCCGATCAGTTGATCACCAGCGGTACTGAGAAACGGGTGGTTAAAGACCTGTTTGCCGGCTATACCGGCGGCGCCCCCGCCTTTGCCGATGAAATCCAGCGCCTGGGGGGTGAACAATGAGCGACAACACACGCACCATCAAAGTCGAAGCCCTGGCCCGGGTTGAAGGAGAAGGCGCTTTTCGCGTCAAATTGAGGAACGGTCGGGTCACCGAATCCGAATTCAGGATTTTCGAACCGCCCCGCTATTTCGAGGCCCTGTTGGAGGGCCGCTCCTACCGGGATGCCCCGGATGTGACATCCAGGATATGCGGTATCTGTCCAATCG
>JADHTD010000030.1 GCA_016776525.1 Rhodospirillales bacterium | reverse complement strand
CGTTGGCTGCGGGTCGTGGCGCTCCGCCTTAATCCGCAAAGGCCCGATTGGCGGCTGGTTATTCCCCCGGCTTGATGCCGGCCAGGTCCTCCATCAGCGTCACATAGGCGAACATGTCCAGGTTGCCTTCGCCCTTTTCCCGCATGGTTTCATAATTCTGCCGGACCAGGGAGGCCAGCGGCATGGAAGCATTGGTTCCCTGGCCGGTGCTGAGGATAAGATCCAGATCCTTGGCGATCTGGTCGATGGTAAAGGCCGGTGCGTAATCACGGTTCTTCAGGGTCTGGGTCTTGTAGCCGAGCAGCGGTGACGCCAGCGGGCTTTCGCCGATCATTTCCAGCATCTGCTGCCAGTCGAGGCCGCCTGATTCGCCAAAGGCCAGGGCCTCGCCGACCAGGCCGGCGGTGATGCTGACCATCATATTGACAGTCAGTTTCATGAAGCGGGCTTCTTCGCCTTCGCCGAAGTTCATGGTTTTTTTGCCCATGGCGGCAAAGGCGGCGTCACAGGTTTCAGCGGCTTCTTTGGGGCCGGAGACGAGAATGATCAACTGGGCGCTTTCGGCGAAAACGGTACTGCCGGAAACCGGCGCGCGGAGGTAGCTGATCCCCTTGCCGGCGGCCGTTTCAGCGACACGGGCCGAGGCGGCGGGTGAAACCGTGCTCATATCGACGTAAATACCGCCCGCCTTGGCATTGGCCAGAACCCCATCGGGGGCCATGGCGACGGCTTCCAGGGCGGCATCGTCATTGATCATGGAAATCACCACATCGCACCCGGCGGCCAGTTCCGCCAGACTGCCGGCCAGGGCCGCCCCGGCATCGGTCAGCGGTTTGGCCTTTTCCGGCGTGCGGTTGTAAACGGTGACCTGAAAACCGGCCTGCATCAGGTTTTGGGCCATCGGCGCCCCCATTTTGCCCAGCCCGATCCAGCCTATCGTCGGTTTGTCGCCCATGGTCTGTTCCTTACTCTTGAATGAAGCTGCGGCTATGGTACTGAAAAAGCCGCTGAGGAAAAGAGGCAATCAGCGGCCATTGGTGTTTGAGACGCTGCCCTCAAAGGGGCATTGCACCGCCGCCAGCCTTATGGCCCAATAAGGCTGCTTGCAACGCTCTCTTTTTCTATAAGGCGGGGATACTTTATGACCGAAGCAATGGATATGGTGGAAGAACCGACCCTGCGCCTGGACGGCAAGATCGCCATGGTGACGGGCGCCGGCCGGGGGCTGGGCCGGGCCTGCGCCGCCGGACTGGCAAAAGCCGGCGCCAAGGTGATCGCCGTCAGCCGCACGGCCAGCGAACTGGACAGTCTGGTTGCCGATATCAATGAGGGTGGCGGCGAGGCGGCGGCCCTGGTCTGCGATGTCATGGACCCGGACGAGATTAAGAAGAAAATCCAGTCCCAGGACCGTATCGATATCCTGCTTAATAATGCCGGCGGCAACCGGCCGGAACCCTTTGTCGAAATCTCCCTGGAAAACCTGGACGATATACTCAATCTCAATGTGCGGGCCGCCTTTCTGGTGGCGCAGGCAGTGACCCGGGTCATGATCAACACCGGAAAGGGCGGGTCGATCATTCATATGTCTTCGCAAATGGGCCATGTGGGGGCGCCCAACCGCACCGTTTACTGCACCACCAAGCACGGTATCGAAGGCCTGACCAAGGCCATGGCGGTGGAACTGGCGCCCTATAATATCCGGGTCAATTCGGTGGCGCCGACCTTTGTCGACACGCCGATGACCAAACCGTTTTTCGAGAACCCGGAATTCTCCGAGTATGTCTTCGGCAATCTGGCGGCCGACAAACTGGCCAGCCTGCAGGACATCGCCAACGCGGTCATTTTCCTGGCGTCACCGGCGGCAAGCTATATTACCGGCGATAGTTTGCGGGTCGATGGAGGCTGGACGGCCTGGTGAACGAGGCCGGGAATAAAGCGTTTATGCCCCCCCCTTATATCTGGGCTTCCAGTGGCGGAAATACGCAAAGAGACTTCCAGAGGCGTGAATATCAAAGAGTAAGGAATTAAAAAAATGGCAAAAATACTCAAAACCGGCATCAGTGCCGAGGACCAGAAAAAAAAGCAGGCAGAGGTGCAAAAGACCGTCGAAGGCATCATCGCCGACATTGAAGAGCGTGGCATGGAAGCGGTCCGCGAGTTGTCCGCCAAGTTCGATAGTTGGTCGCCCGACGACTTCCGCCTGAGTGCGGAACGGATCGAGGAAATCGTCGCCACGGTGCCGGAGCGGACCCTTGATGATATTAAATTCGCCCAGGAACAGATCCGCAATTTCGCCTTGAAACAAAAAGAAGCCTTGCAGGATATTGAGGTGGAAACCCTGCCGGGGGTCTTCCTGGGGCACAAAAACATTCCGGTCAACGCGGTCGGCTGTTATGTGCCGGGCGGGCGTTATCCGATGGTGGCCTCGGCCCACATGAGCGTGGTAACCGCCAAGGCGGCGGGGGTCAGCAGGGTTATTGCTTGCACGCCGCCCAACCAGGGCGAACCCCATGCCGCCACCATTGCCGCCATGGCTTTGGGCGGAGCCGATGAAATCCGCGTGCTGGGCGGGGTGCAGGCGATGGCCGCCATGGCGCTCGGTACCGGCGACATCGAAGCGGTCGATATGCTGGTCGGGCCGGGCAACGCCTTTGTGGCGGAAGCCAAGCGCCAACTGTTCGGCCGCGTCGGCATCGACCTGCTGGCCGGGCCGACGGAAATCCTGGTCATCGCCGACGACAGCACGGATGCCGAAATCGTCGTTACCGACCTGCTGGGACAGGCCGAACACGGCCCCACCTCGCCGGCCATCCTGGTGACCACGTCGGCGCGCCTGGCCGGTGAGATCGAGGCCGAGGTCGCCCGCCAGCTGGAAACCCTGGAAACGGCGGACGTTGCCGGTCAGGCCTGGCGGGATTACGGCCAGATTATCCTCTGCGACAGTGTCGATGAAATGGTTGCCGAGGGCGACCGCATCGCCTCCGAGCATGTGGAAATCCTCACCGAAGACCCGCAATACTTCCTCGATAACATGACCAACTACGGGGCTTTGTTCCTGGGCGAGGAAACCAATGTCTCCTATGGCGACAAGGTGATCGGCACCAACCACACCCTGCCGACGCTGGGCGCGGCGCGCTATACGGGCGGCCTCTGGGTCGGCAAGTTCCTCAAGACCTGCACCTATCAGCGCTGCACGCAAGAGGCCAGCCTGATGATCGGTGAGTATTGCTCAAGGCTTTGCGAGATCGAGCGATTCGCCGGACACAAGGCGCAGGCCGATATCCGGGTGGCGCGCTACGGCAACGCCCGGGGCGGTTCTAGTTAAGGGTAAAGACCCCGTCGGCGTAACTGAAAGCGGGAACCTGGATCAGGCCGCAACTGGCGACCCGGACCGAATGCAGCTTGCCGTCCAGGTTGCTTTGCCAGAAATTGAGGAAACGGCTGAGCACCGGAAAGGCCGGGGCCAGATCCATCTCCTGCCAGATGAATTCCTGTAGCAGGCTCGGGTGGTCCGGGCGGTGATAGATGATCTCGACGGTGGTCAGGCGGTAGTCGTTGAGCTGTAGTTTCAATGCAGACATCGGCAGTCCCTTCAGACAGTTTCTCCCGTGTCCGGTCCTTCTGGAACCTGTTGTTGTCCTTATTATAGGACCAGTATTCAAAATCGTTGCAATAAAAATCAATAAAATCAAGGAATTAGCAGCAACCCCCGGAGACTGCTGCCAAATAGGAGGGGAGGGCGCAAAAAAGGCGGGCGGCGGCGGCTTGACAAAGACAGACGAATTACTAAATCACCTTCGAAAATTTCAGGTATCTGCTCTGGCATGCCCGGGGCAAGGCTGATAAAACCCCCCGTACCTTAAGGGACGACAATGGAGGGTGAGGGAGAAAATATGACCGATATGGTGACCTTAGACGGGCTGACCAAGGCCTTCGGATCGCTGCTTGCCGTCGATGATATATCGATGAGCGTCGGCCGCGGAGAAGTGCTCGGGTTCCTGGGGCCCAACGGGGCCGGCAAATCGACCACCATGAAAATGGTCGCCGGATATCTGACGCCAACGGCGGGAACGGCAGTGGTCTGCGGCCAAGACGTGACCCGTAATCCGGTTGCCGTCAAGGCGGCCATCGGCTACCTGCCGGAAGGGGCACCGACATACGGCGACATGACGGTGGAAGCCTTCCTCGATTTCGTCGCCCGCATCCGCGGTTTTGACGGCGCCGAGAAAGCCCGGCGTGTGGCCGAAGCCGTCGAAAAGGTCACCCTGCACGAGGTCCTTCACCAATCCATCGAAACACTTTCCAAGGGCTTCAAGCGCCGTGTCGGCCTGGCCCAGTCGATCCTGCACGATCCGGAGGTGCTGATCCTGGACGAACCGACCGACGGCCTCGACCCCAACCAGAAACAGCATGTGCGCTCGCTGATTAGCGAAATGGCCAAAGACAAGGCGATTATCATTTCCACCCATATACTGGAAGAAGTGGAAGCGGTCTGCACGCGGGCCGTCATCATCGCCCACGGCAAGCTGTTGGCCGACGGCACCCCGGACGACCTGCTGGCCCGCTCGTTGTCCCATAACGCTGTCCTCATCAAGCTGGACAAGGCCGCCGCCGATGCCCTGGCGCCCGACCTGCGGTCCCTGAACGGGGTCGACAGCGTCGAGACTTCCGAATCCTCTGGTGTCACTCAATTGACGGTCCTGCCCAAGGACGGCGGCTCCATCGCCGTCGCCGTCAGCGACCTGGTCCGCGCCAAGAACGTCGACACCCACGAGCTGTTTGTCGACAAGGGAACCCTGGACGACGTCTTCCGCCGTATCACCCAGGAAACCCCGGCCGGTCCTGCCGCCGATGCCACAGACGGGGAGGGTGCCGCCCATGCGTAACATCCGGGTAATTTTCTGGCGCGAACTGGCGGCTTATTTCTCAACGCCGCTGGCCTACGTTTTCATTGTCATCTTCCTGGCCCTGACCGGTTCGATGACCTTTTACCTGGGCGGTTTCTTCATCCGCGCCCAGGCCGACCTACAGGGCTTTTTCGGCTATCACCCGTGGCTCTATTTGTTGCTTATTCCGGCTATCGCCATGCGGTTGTGGGCCGAGGAACGCAAGACAGGCACCATCGAATTCCTGATGACCCTGCCGATTTCAACAACGCAGGCGGTGTTGGGTAAATTCCTGGCCGCCTGGACGTTTACCGGCATAGCGCTCGGCCTGACCTTCCCCATGTGGATCACGGTCAACGTGCTGGGTGATCCGGACAACGGCGTCATCGCCGCCAGCTATATCGGCAGCCTGTTCATGGCCGGTGCTTTTCTTTCCATCGGTTCGTGCATTTCGGCACTGACCAAGAACCAGGTGATCGCCTTTATCGTCGCCTCGACGGTGTGTTTCCTGTTCACCATGAGCGGCCTCGACCTGGTGCTCGACTTCTTCCGGGGCTGGGCGCCGGAGTCGATTGTCGAAGCGGTTGCCTCGTTGAGCTTCCTGACCCACTTCAATTCCATTTCCAAAGGGGTCATTGATTTACGCGATGCTATCTATTTTGCCTCGCTGATTGTTTTCTGGTTGTACGCGAATGTTATCGTCGTCGACCTGAAGAAAGCCGGGTGAGGGGAAAAAAGAGATGAGCAAATTTAAATCCATGGAAAAAACCCGCACCCTTGTCATTGCCCTGGTGATCGGCACCGTGGCGCTGTTCGCCGTCAATATGGGCTCCAATGCGCTGCTGAAAAGCTGGCGGCTGGATCTCACCGAGGAGAAGCTGTTCACAATTTCCGACGGCACCCGGACCATCCTCAAGGGCCTCAAGAAACCGATTACCGTCGACCTCTATTTCTCCAAGCTATTGGGCGAGCGCAGCCCGCTGCACGGATTTTATTTCAACCGGGTCAAGGAACTGCTGGAACAGTACGAAAGTATCTCCGGCGGCAAGGTCAAGCTTAACGTGCTGGAGCCGGAACCCTTCACCGACACCGAGGACCAGGCGGTTGCCATCGGCCTGCAAGGCATCCCGGTCTCAGAGGCCGGTGACCACGGGTACTTCGGCTTGTTCGCCAAGAACGAGACCGGTAACCAGGAAATTTTCCCGTTTTTCAATGTCGAACGGGAAGCATTCATCGAATACGACATGACCAAGATGATCCATACCCTGGCCAACCCGAAACGCAAAACCATCGGCCTCATGAGCATGCTTCCGGTGGACGGCATGGGCCGCGACGCCAAGCCCTGGATCGTCATACAGCAGATCCGCGATTTCTTTGAGGTCAACGACCTGGGCCTCGACGTTAAGGAAATTCCTGCCGACATCGAAACCCTGATGGTTATCCACCCCAAGGTCTTCAGCGATACGACGCTTTACGCCATCGACCAGTTTGTGCTGCGCGGCGGGCGGCTTTTGCTGTTTGTCGACGCCCATTCGGAGGCGGCCATGGTCGCCGGCCAGCAATTCGGCCAAGCCGCCATGATGATGGCGGAGCAATCCGACGTCGACCCCTTGTTCAAGGCCTGGGGCATCCGCATGGTGAAGGACAAGTTTGCCGCCGACCTGGATACGGCAAGGCGCGTCAATGCCGGTGGCCAGGAAGGCTCAAACCGGACCGTCGTCAGCGATTACGTGGCCTGGCTGAAATTGACCGAAGCCAACATGGACCGGGACGACGTGGTTAATGTCGGCATCAAGACGCTGAACATTTCAACGCCGGCAATCCTTGAAAAAATCGAGGGCGCCACCACCGAGATGACCCCCTTGTTGCAGACCAGCCCCAATTCACAAGCCACCGACGTGGGCCGGATCAAAATGCGTCCCGATGTGCTGGACCTGGTCCGCACCTTTAAATCCGGAGGCAAGCCGCTGACCGTTGCCGCCCGCCTCAAAGGCCGGGTCAAAACGGCTTTCCCCGACGGCCGTCCCAAGGAAGAAAAGAAAGAAGAGGATAAGAAAGACGCTGATAAGAAGGCCGAGGCCAAGGACGGCGATAAAAAGGCAGACGAACCGAAGAAACCGGCCAAAGTGTATGCCCCGCACCTTGCCGAATCCACCCGGCCGCTGAACATTATCATCGTTGGCGACTCCGATATCCTGTTCGATGAATTCTGGGTTACCGTACGCAAATTCTTCAATCAGCAGGTGGTGGTGCCGCAGGCCAACAACGGCGACTTCGTGATCAATATCCTGGACGACCTGACCGGCAGCGACTCCCTGGTCGGGCTGCGCGCCCGTGGCCGCTCCGAGAGGCCCTTCCATCTGGTCGAAGGCCTGCGTAAGGATGCGGAACACCAGTTCCGGGCCACCGAAGAAGCCCTGCTGAAAAAGCGGAACGAAGTGCAGATCAAGCTGCAGGAGCTGGAAAATAAGTACAAGACCCTGAAGGCCGATGCCAAGCTGTCCGACGAGGACAAGAAAACGCTGGAAGGCTACCGGTTGGAACTGGTTTCCATCCGCAAGGACCTGCGTAAGGTGCAGCACGAACTGCGCAAGGACATCGAAAGCCTGGACAGTTGGCTCAAGTTCCTCAACATCGGCGCCATGCCGATCGTGCTGGGCGTGCTGACCCTGATCCTGCTGGCGGTCCGCCGCCGGCGGGTGGCCAGCCGCCTGCTGGAAGGGTAATTATTGAAATGGCCCTCAAGCGCCGGGCAGGCTGCGCGCCTCAATGGCGCTAGTCACTCAGCTTCGCTTCGTTCCAGGTGCGGTTGGGTTGGGGGCAAGCTCCCGTAAACAACTGCGGTTGGGTTGGGGTCAAGCTCCCGAAAACAATTGCGGTTGGGTTGGGGTCGAGTCCCGGAAAATATACAGGAGAACACATCATGGGCATGCTGGTTGACGGCCAATGGACCGACGACGACGGCGACAGCCGCGGCAAGGGCGGCAAGTTCGACCATCTGCCGACCAAATTCCATGGCGCCATCACAGCGGACGGCAGCTCAGGCTTCAAGGCCGAGGCCGGGCGCTACCACTTCTATGCCTATCCGTCGTGTCCGTGGGCCCACCGGGTGACCTTGTTCCGCCGCCTCAAGGGGCTGGAGGACGTCATCTCCCTGTCGTTCCTCACCGGCGGCCGGGCGCAGGGGTATTCCTTCGCCGATGGCATTGAGCACACGGTGCCCGGCACCGATTCCAAGGTCACCCACCTGCACCAGGTCTACACCCTGGCCCAGGCCGACTACACCGGGCGGTGTACGGTGCCGACCCTGTGGGATGCCAAGGAACGGACCATCGTCAACAATGAATCCTCGGAAATTATCCGCATGTTCAATTCGGAATTCGGCGAATTTTCCAATGGGACCCCGGATTACTACCCCGAAGACCTGCGAGCCGATATCGATGCGGTCAACGACCTCACCTACCACGCCATTAACAACGCCGTTTACAAGGCCGGTTTTTCCACTGACCAGGAGACTTACAACCAAACGGTGACCGTTATGTTCGAGGCCTTCGACGAACTGGAGGCGCGGCTGGGTTCACAGCGTTACCTCTGCGGCGGGCGCATCACCGAGGCCGACTGGCGGTTGTTCACCACCCTGTTCCGCTTCGACGCGGCGTACTATCCGCTGTTCAAGTGCAACAAAAAACACATCTACGAATACCCGAACCTGTGGAACTACACCCGCGACCTTTACCAGCAGCCGGGCATCGCCGAGATTTGCGACCTGAAAGCGGTGATTAAGGGCTATTACTCGATCCCCAAGGCAAACCCGTCGGGCGTCATCCCCTTCGGCCCGGACCTGGACTTCGATGAACCCCATGACCGGGGAAGGTTCTCCTGAATTAACAGGACTCGGCCCAATCCCAACCGCACTTATGTTTGCTGGAGCTTGACCCCAACCCAATAGCACCAGGAACAGGTAAGAGGGGCTAGCCCCTAATACTTACACGTGCCCCCCGTCAGTTTGCCGGTTTCGCTGTTAAGGTTGAGCCACAGGCTCCAACCGGCCTCGGTCATGCGGATGATGCCGGGGCCCTTCACCGGACAGATGGTTTTCAGGAAGTCTATCCGGTGGATGCGGCGGATCGATTTGATCTGGTTGACGTGGGTTTTGTCGGTGATGAGGATTTCGACGACGATGGTTTCATCGTCACCCTTTTTGACCGAGGTAATGCTCCAGGCCTTGTTGGGCAGCTGTTTGCTAACCGTGCCGGCGGCCAGTTTCACCCATACCTGGGCGGCGGTGTTATCGCCGTTGTCCCCCTTTAGGTAGACCCATCCCCCCAGACCGATGGCCCCGATGAGGGCCGCCGCCACCGCCCAGCTCACCCACGGGGCGGTTTCGGCTCGGCGTTGTTTGAGGCTCGGTTTACGCTGTTTGCGCGCCGTCCGGCGGTTGGGCCGGGCTGTGGCCGTTGCAGAGGCCGGGCCGCCGGATAAGGCGGTGCCGGCCTGGGCGGGCGGTTGACCGTCGCCGGCTTCCGCCGCGCCGGTGGCTTCTGCCTCCTGTTTCTTTTTTTCCAGGAATTCCCGGGCCGATTCGATGCGGTCCTCTTTGATCTGGCGGAGCAGGAGGGAGATGACCCCGCGAATTTGTCCGGTGCGGGCCTCGTCGGCGTCATCGGGAGCCAGTTCATGGAGTTCGGCTGTCAGCTTGGCGATGTCCCCGGCATCGCTGTCCCGGGTGAACAGCATGTTGATGGTGACCACCGCGCAGTCGCGCAGGGCCTGGGGAGTATGGGCCTGGGCAATCAACGGGATCAGGCCCTTTTCCGGGTCTTCGAAAACGGTTTCCCAATCGGTGACGCCGTCCGTTGTCTGCGGCCAGGATTGCGTGGCGTTTTGCGGCATAAAAGTCCTTTTGCAGCCTGGAGCCGGTTGCCAATGAGAGAGTTAGCGGAGAGGAATCATAAACCTTTTGTCCGAATTCATCTAAATAAACGATAAAAAACGGGGGGGCTTAATTGTTGTTTGCCTGGACTCGACCCTAACCCAACGGCCCCTGGAAGAAAAAGGGAGCGGCGGCTCGACCCTTACCGGTTGGGATCAAGCTCCCGTGTAAATATCGGATTGTCGGTTTGCCGCGGTGAAGTTACTTTAAGCCCCACAGCAATCTTCAGGGGGGAGACCGAAGAGTGGCCGACATTGACGTTCCCGTTCTCATCATCGGCGGTGGTCCGGTGGGGCTGGTCCTTGCCATGGAACTGGCCACCGGCGGCGTTGACTGCCTGTTGGTCAACGAACGCCAGGAGACCTCGACCCACCCGAAAGGCAGCGCCATCAATTGCCGCTCCATGGAACATCTCCGGCGGTTGGGGCTGGCCCCGGCCGTCCGCCACGTCGGCCTGCCCTATGAGCACGCCACTGACAGCATCTATGTGACGCGCCTCACCGGCTATGAACTAGGCCGCATCGTCATGCCGTCGACCAAGGAGAAGATCGAGAACCCCGGCCCCTGGGGGCCGACCCTGTTGACGCCGGAGCCGATCCACCGCTGCAACCAAATGTATTTTGAAGCCGTCTTCAAGCAGCATGCGGAGCAATACGCCGAAACCGATATCCGCTTCGGCTGGCGGCTGCTGTCGTTCACCGACTACGGCGGCCATGTGGAGGCTGTGGTCGAAGACATCGGGTCGGGGGAAGAACATACCGTCAACTGCCAATACCTGGTCGGCTGCGACGGCGCCAACAGCTTGGTACGCCGGCAACTGGGCGTCAAATACGGCGGCCGCAGTTCAACCGGCGACCGCTTTTACGACGGCCGTATGATGTCGGCTTATTATTACGCGCCGCAAGTCTACGGCGTCATGGCCATGCAACCGGCCTGGCATCATTGGACCGTCAACCCGGACGGGCGCGGCGATGTCATCACCCTGGACGGCAAGGGGCATTTCCTGTTGCTGGCCGAGGTCGAACCGGGGGTGCCGTTCGAACAGTTCGATGCCCGACAACTGTTTCTCAACGCCATCGGCGCCGACATTGATGTTGAGGTGATCTCGGTTATGGAATGGACGGCCGGGTTGGCCCTGGTTACCGACAAATACCAGGTGGGCCGTGTCTTCATGGCCGGTGATTCGGTGCACCTGTTCACCCCGTCCGGCGGTTTCGGCTTTAACACCGGTATCGACGATGCCGCCAACCTGGGCTGGAAACTGGTTGCCGCCTGTGCGGGCTGGGGCGGCGACAGGCTGCTTGAAACCTATGAGACCGAACGCCGCCCCATCGGCATCCGCAACACCAGTGCCTCGGGCGATTACGCCGCCAAAATCGGCGAGATGGAATTCCCGGCGGCGATTGAAGATGACGGATCGGAAGGCGAAGCGGCACGCGCCTCCATGCGCCAGACGGTGGCCTCCTTTACCGAGGAATTCGCCAGCCTCGGCATCCAGTTGGGATCCCGTTACGACGGCTCGCCGCTGATCGTCGGCGACGGCACAACACCGCCGCCGGACGATCGTAAGACCTATACGCCGTCGGCCACGCCCGGCGGCCGGGCGCCGCATGTCTGGCTGGCCGACGGGGGGTCGTTGTTTGACCGGTTCGGCCCCGGCTTTACCTTGCTGCGGCTGGGAGCGGAGCCGGAAGATGTTGTGAATTTTACCGAGGAAGCATCAAAGCGCGGAATCCCGTTCACCGTCGTCGATGTTGGGGAAGATGCCGTCCGGGAGCTTTATGAATGCCGCCTCGCCCTGATCCGTCCCGATCAGCACATCGCCTGGCGGGGCGACGCCGTGCCTGAAGACCCGGGCGGGCTCTGGGATGCGGTAACCGGCCGCACGTAAGGGTGCGCCGGTTTAGCGCCGGGTATTTTAGGATTGCGCTCAAGCGCCGCCAATGCATCCATTGCATAAATGCAATAGGGCTGCGCTCCCAGTATGCGTCCCATCGCATAAATGCTATATGCGTCGCTAGTCGCTTCGCTCCGGGCTCATCCGCAATATCGGGCCTATTCCGCCGAACTCAGGACCGGTTCCGGTTCTTTGCTTCGGCTGGCATAGACCAGGGCGGCGACGACGATGGCGACGCCGACCATTTGCAGCGGCATGATCGTCTGTCCCAGCAGCACGTAACCGGCGCCGACCACGACGATCGGTTCCAGGTTGACGAAAAAGGTGCTGGCGGCGGCGCCGACCAGGGAGATGGAGGCGTAAAAGCCGATGATGGCGGTGCCGTATAATAGGTGTGAAAACATAAAACCGGCCCAGCCCGTACCGCTCTCCGGCAGCCGGAAATCTCCGGCGAAGGTCATAACCACCGCCATGCTCAACGTTGCCACGCCGGAGATATAGAGCGTCACTCGCCAGGAATCCTGGCCCTGCATCAAGGTATGGCTGACCGCGCAGCAAATGGCGAAGCCAACGGCCGAGGCGACTCCCGCCCACATGCCGATGGTGCTCAGTTCGTCGAACTGCACGGCCAAGGTCAGGCCGAGCCCGAAGAAGGCGATGAAGGCGCTGACCATCATGCGCGTTGAAACCTTGCCCCAGCCGAACAGGCCCAGCATGAAGGCGGTGAGGATGGGAAAAAGATAGAATAGCAGGATGGCGATGGTCACCGGCAGCAGTTCAATAGCCTTCAGCAGGGCGAAGGTATAAACCATGGTCACCACGCCCAGAGCTGCGGCAATGGTGCCGGCGCGGCGCTCCAGCAGAACCGGCTTGCCCTTCAACAACAGGATCAGGAACAGCAACACCGCCGGCAGGATAAAGCGGGTCGCTGTCATGGTGAACGGATTGGTGCCGCCATTATTGGCGACCCCGGTCAGGGTGTTGGCCAGGGCGAAGAAGACGGCGCTGATCAGGGCCAGGAGTATGCCTTGGAACCTGCGGTTTTTTAACACGGATATCCCCCTGCCGGGCCGCAGTGGCGGTCACCGGCGTTGCTACGCTTGGCGGTGGAGCACTGTAGCCGGGCTTCGGCCCGGACGATTTGACCGGGGTCAGACTTCGGGAAAAATATCCAGGCCGGCCAGCCAGCCGCTGACGGTGTCGCTGATGACCTCTTCGCGGCCGCTGTAGAAATGGCCGCAATCGTCGATGATGCGCACCTCGACCGGACCGGCACAGGCTTCCTTGAAGTCTTCCGCCGGATATACATGGCGGGGCTCCTGGTCGCCGCGGATGAACAGCACCGGACAGGTGATGCGGGGCGCCAGTTCCAGCGTGTCGGGCACGTTGGCGATGTAATCGAGGGCGCTTTCCGCCGTCGTCACCTTCCACCACCCCGGCAGCAGCATCAAATCCCGGCCCCGGCCGGCAGCGACGAGCTCTTCGGCCTGATGTTTGACGGCGTCGAAGTTATCCCCGGCCCACAGCCCGAGTTTGCTGCATTCGGGGGCTATCGCGGTGCCGCCGCAATGGGCCGACAGCAAAACCAGGGCCGGGGTGTCGGAATGGTCGGCGGTGTGGCACACGGCCAGCATGCCGCCGTTGGAATGACCGATGCAGACCGGTGCGCCAAAGCCCTTGGCCCGCAGCCAGTCTCCGGCAAAGACATTATCGGCGACGGCTTCGGCAGTCGTCTGGAAGGCGCCGCCTTCCAGGTCACGGCTGTTGCGGGTGCTAAGCACATCGTGGCCGCGCCGGTTATAGGCTAGGCAGGCATAGCCGATTCCGGTCAGCACCGGCGGCAGGAAGCGCGGCGCGCCGACATAGAAGTTCATCTGGTTGCCGTGGAACAATTGCACCGACCCGACAGTATCTTGGCCTTCGGGCTGGTAATAAGCCCCCTCCAGCGGCACCGTATCGGTCTTTATGGAAACCAGTTCCGTTCGCATGCTCTTCCCTTGTTCGAGAGATTCCATCCTAGCCAATTCCGGGTGCGGTTGGATAGGGGTCGAGTCCGGGAAAAATAATTAGGGAAGCGCGGCAGCCTTGGCGCGGGCGGCATCGGCCTTGGCGGTGTCACCGAGCACCCGGTAGGCCCGCTCCAGCCTCAGCCAGCCCTGCTTGTCGTTGGGGTTGTCTTCGAGCTTCTGCGCCAGCCGGTCGACCATGCCCTGGATCATCTGTTCCCGTTCTGCGGCGGTCATTTCTGCGGCGGCTTCCATGTCCTGGCGGCTCGGGCCCGGCGCGCCCGCCGTGGCAGGGGGGCTTGCAGGAGCCGGGGCCTGGCGCGGCAGGGGCGACAGTTGTGGCGGGGCGACGCCCAGTTCCTTGGCGGCAAGCCCGATGCGTTCCCTGATTTCCGGCAGCCACGGGGCGTCGGCGGGCGACACCGTGACCAGTTTGACCCAGATATCCAGCGCCCCTTTGAGGTTGCCTTCCTGGGCCTTGCCGGCGCCGATGTAGAAATAGGACCGGGGGTCGGAAGCATCCTTGGCCAGCACGGCCTCGAAAATCTTTACGGCCTCAGCGCTAACCGAGCCGTCTTCCGCCATGACCAGCATTTCCGCCTGGGTTGACAGGTATTCAGCCTCGCCGCCGCTCAATTGGGCGGCCCGGCCGAAGGCCTCGGCGGCTTCCTTGAAGCGTTCGATGGTGGCCAGCGAGCGGCCCAGCAGCACCCAGCCTTCCAGGCTGTCCGGATTCTCCTTGAGGCGCTGGGCGAGGCGGCTGACCATGGTCGACATTTCCCCGGCCTTGTTTTGCGCTTGTTGGATTTGCGCTTGGCGGGAGGCCAGCGGCTGGTCGGGCAGGTTGGGCGAGCCCAGCCGGGCGTAGAGAATAAGGGCGCTGATCGGCACCAGGACGGCGAGGGCGGCGATGGTGATGAGGTTGGTCATGTTATCGGGACTCGATCCCAATCGCTGTTTTCCGGGTGCGGTTGGGTTTGGGTCGAGACCCTGGGTGGCATCGGAAACCGCCAGCATGCGCCGCTGGATTTCCGTGCGGGCCGCCATCGCCTGGGCCTCGTCCAGCAGACCGCGCTCAAGGTCGCGGTCGATTTCGCCCAACTGGTCGCGGAAAACGGTCAGGTCATATTCGCCCCGTTCAATGGCCGGGCCGCGCCGCCGGGCCAGGGGCACGACCAGCAAGAGCAAGGCGCCGACGGTGACGGCGGCAATGACGATCCACAGCGTGCTCACCCGTCGTCCTCCAGCAAGGCCTTGAGGCGGCGTTCCTCATCGGCGGTCAGCGGCGGTGGAACGGATTCTGTCACGCCCGCACTGTCGGGGGCTGTTTGGCGGCGGCGGAAAAAGAAAAACACGGCCAGCAGTCCGAGGGCGACGATCAACCCCGGTCCCAGCCACAGCGCCAGGGTGGCCATCTTAAACGGCGGCTCCAGCAGTACGTAATCACCATAGCGCGAAACCACATAATCGATTACGGCGGTGTCGGAATCCCCCGCTGTCAGCCGTTCGCGCACCACGACGCGCAGGTCGCGGGCCAGTTCGGCATTGGAATCGTCGATCGACTGATTCTGGCAGACCAGACAGCGCAAGCCCTTGCTGATCTCGCGGGCGCGGGTTTCCAAAACCGGGTCTTTGAGTATTTCACTGGGCTCGACGGCCAGCGCCGGAGCGATGAAAAGCCCGGCCAGCATAACCAGAAGACTGAGCAGCCGCGTCGTCATTTCCGCAACTCCTGAACGATGGGATACATGGTGTCTTTCCAGATGTCCGGGGTGATCGGGCCGACCTGTTTATAGCGGATGACGCCTTGCTTATCGACGATGAAGGATTCCGGCGCGCCCGTCACACCAAAAGC